>NZ_CALXIN010000065.1 GCF_944388365.1 uncultured Negativibacillus sp.
CCACCTTTTGTGATTGCGGGCATGAGGATGGACGGTGTCCATCCTCCGAACTTTAGATAAAGGCAGAACCCGCATACCTGCTTTGTGCGTCACCCACCTTTTGTGATTGCGGGCATGAGGATGGACGGTGTCCATCCTCCGAACTTTAGATAAAGGCAGAACCCGCATACCTGCTTTGTGCGTCACCCACCTTTTGTGATTGCGGGCATGAGGATGGACGGTGTCCATCCTCCGAACTTTAGATAAAGGCAGAACCCGCATACTTTCTTTGTGCGTCACCCACCTTTTGTGATTGCGGGCATGAGGATGGACTGCGTACATCCCACGAACCTTGGCTGGAAATGCTAGTGCGGGTGATGACCTCTGTCATCAGCCTTTCGTTCTGTGCAGAAACTAAAGACGAACCAAACCAAAGTTTTTTGTCAGCGGAGCTTTGCTCGGTTGCCGAAGGCAATTTTGCCCAATCCTTCATGGGCAAAAAGAGCAAACTCCTGATTGAAAACTTGTTTTCAATTTGTGATTGCGGGCATGAGGATGGACGGTGTCCATCCTCCGAACTTTAGATAAAGGCAGAACCTGCATGCCTGCTTTGTGCGTCGCCCACCTTTTGTGGTGCGCCCATCCTCCGAACTTTGAAGAAGGTGTAGAGCAGCTCGGATTTCTCCCTTTTTTCCATTGTATCACAAACGTAGAATCAATACAATCTCTGGTTCTACAATTTGGGAAACATCTCCAAAAATTGCTCCTGTTTCTTGACTACTCGGCAGATGCACAAAAAAAGCACAGGGAATATTTTCCCTGTGCTTTTCTAACATGCTTGGTTAGTCCTCGGTCACACGCTCAAATTCGGCGCGCAGCAGATCGAGGTTTTCATCTCCGATCAGTGTATAATGGCGGATCACATCGTCTCCGCTTTTTACCAGCAGACTGCCGTTGCTCAGATCGACGCTGATGGTTGTGCCGCTGTCAAACAGAATGTCCGCATGGTATTCCGGACGGTTGAACATGCTGCTCTCCACCTTGGTCTTGCCGTTGACGACGTGAATCTGCTGCAGGAAGTAGAACAGATTCTGCGCGTGATCGCGGATCAGTCCCACCTTCTTGCGGCTGCCGCCGGTGGTGCTGGACACCTCCGCACTGTACAGCGCGTCATAGTCCATCAGTGCAAGATAGGCCGGAGTTGCCGAATATTTGCCGCTGATCTGGTCCACCGTCGCATAGAAGCTGTTGAGGCTGTCTTTGTCGCAGACATAAAACTCAGTGTTTGTTTCGGTGCGGTAAGCAAGGATGCCGTCCTCATAGAATTCCAGTGTATACAAGGTGCTGGTGTCGTCCGCAAGGTTGACAATGCTGATGCCCGAACGCATCTTGCCTGGGTTGACACTGCCCGACAGTGTATCGGTCACCTTCAGCTTGTCCAGTGCCTCCTGCAGCTGGGACGAGCTGCCTGCAATGTCCTGCGCTACCATGGCATCGGTGTTGATGGCAAGCAGGCGGGTCGCTGCGGCAAATTCCTCCGTCGCAATGGCAGGTGCATTTGCTTTGACGTCCTCCTCCTGCCAGCCTTGCAGCAGCGTCTTGACTGCGGCGATGTCCGCGGTCGATTCATAGGTCTTGCTGCCGGTGGACAGAGTGGTCTTGCTGCCCGAGAGTGTGGACTGATCCAGCTGGCAGCTGACTGCCGTGCCGTCGGACAGACTCAGGTTGATCGACGCGCTCCAGGTCGGATTCTGCATTCCCACCGACTGCTGAATGCTCATCAGCTGCAGTTTGTCCAAGGCGCCGGCAAGCTCGGTCAGCTTCTGCGCGTCCTCCACGCTCAGCTGATAGTCTGCCTCTCCATCCTCCTGAATGGTGATCTGTGCGCTCTTTGGCTGGGCGCTCGCTTTATAGGCTTCGGGCTCATCGTCCTCGGATTTCTCGTCAGACGCTTCCTTGTCCTCTGTTTCCTCTTTATCCTCGGTGGTTTCTTCTGTCTTGTCCTGCTCCTTATCCTGGCTCTGATCCGGCTGCTGATCGCTTTCCGACTCGTCGGCCTGGTCGACATCGGACGGTTCTTCTTCCACCTGTGCAGACGAGTTCGACTGCTGAATTTCCCCTCCAAAGTCTATGTTAAGGACAAACCTGGTAAAAATCGCAAGCAAACCGATCAACACCACAAATACAATCAGCGTTGTCAGAAGAACGATTTTTTTTCCGTTCATATCCTTTCCTCCTTGTGCATATTGTACGCGGCAAAATACCGCTGCTTTCTTCAGATTACACCATATTTTTTCAAGTGTCAATGTTGCGGAGGGCTTTTTCTGCTCTTCTTCACAAATTTTTCACGCTTGTTCGAGCATTTTCGATGTATAAAAATAATTTTAAAAATTTCAAAAATTTGAAGTGTCCCTCTTGCAAAACCCGTTATATCAGTGTAAGGTTTCTGACAGGCAGTCAAATCAAAACAAGAAAGTTGGTGAATACTTTGCATGACTCAACGGGAATTCAGTCAGTTCGTCAAACAATATGAAAAGCTGGTATTCACCATCTGTTACCAGTTCGTCAAGGATTATCACGAGGCACAGAACCTCTCTCAGGAAACCTTTCTTTCCGCCTATCGCCACATCGACGACTATCAGGGCGACAACTACAAGCCATGGATTGCCCGCATTGCCACCAACAAAGCCAAGGACTATCTGGGCAGCGCCTATGCGCGCAGGGTAATGCTTGCTTCCAGTGAGGAAAACTCGGTGGAAGCGATGGCATCGGTCCGGCTGACCGATCCGTCCGAACAGCCGGACGAGGCCTATATCTCGCAGGAAAGCTCGGGACAGATCGAACAGATGATCCGATCGCTGCATGAGCCCTACCGCGAGGTGTGCATCCTCCGTTTTCTGGAGGAAAAGGACACCCAGCAGATTGCGGACATCCTGCATCGACCCAAAAAGACGGTGGAAACTCAGCTTTATCGTGCAAGAACCATGCTGCAAAAACAGATCAAGGAGGTGTACAGCCATGAAAAAGAATGATGCGTCGCCGGCATCCAATCCGTTGTTTTCGTTCGACGGCCATCTGACAGATACTGCATTCAAGCTGCTGATGGAGGAAAAGCTCGATCCTCTGCAAAGTCTGGAGGTATCCGAACACCTTTCCTTCTGCGACCGCTGTTTGGAACGCTACACCGACATTTTGTCCGGTGTGCCGCTTTTGACCGAAGAGACAGACGTCCCTGCGACGGTGCGGCTGATCGAGCCGCCCGCTTCGCTGCACACCGGCATCATGCAGGCCATCCGCGACAAAACCCGCGTGATCTACCTGCACAAGTTCGGTTCCCTGGCGGTGGCCGCTTCGCTGGCGCTGGTGTTCTGGAGCGGCGGACTGTTTACGTCCACCCACCTGCCGTCAATGGGCGGGCTGGTCGACGGAGTGCGCTCCTCGTCCCAGACCATCCTGGAACAAACAACCGAACTCTCCGACAATATCGGTGATTTCTTCCGCTCGCTGCAAAATGACCTGCTCCGCTGGAAGTATCACAACGCTTCCCCACACAACGACTGATTTTCGGGCAACTTTGGCCCACGAGGATATGTTTCTTTATGGATGAATATGAATAAGGAGTTTTTGTTATGAGAAAAAGTAGAATCCTTACCTTTTTATTCGGTCTGTTCCCTGGCGCCGGACAGATGTACCTTGGATATATGCGCCGCGGCGTGTCGCTGATGTTCACCTTCTTCCTCATCTTTGCGCTGATGGGACTGCTGGGACTGAGCTTTCTGGCATTTCTGCTGCCGGTCATCTGGTTCTATGCCTTCTTTGACACCCTCAATCTGCGCTCGATGACCTATGAGATGCTCCCGCAGGACAGCTACATCTTTCCGCTGGACAGCCTCGCCGGCCGTCAGGTGGTCGATTTCTTCCGCACCCGTCATCTGCTGGGCGGCATCCTGCTGATATTGCTGGGCGTCTATATCCTGCTGCACACCTTCTTGCTGCCGTTCTTCTACCATACACTGAACATCAACCTCTATCCGCTGTTTGAATCGCTGCCGACCCTCGCAATTTCTGCCGTCATCATCCTGCTGGGTGTCCACATGATCCGCTCGGCCGTGCCAAAAGCTATCGACAGCGACTACGACAGCTACCAGGAATACCACTCCGACGACCAGGGCAGCACCTCCTCGTCGGGCAGCTGATCGCTTTTTCCCTCTGGCAAAAACGACCTTTGGCTGGGACAGACCGTCCGGTCTGTCCCTTTTTCTATTGGAAATCTGGTAAGCTGTGTCCATGTTTGAGAAAGCAAGGTGTATTGTGATGTTAAATCAGAATGAATGTTCAAAACAAAAATCAAAGCAGGAACAACCAGGCAGGCCTTCCACCGTTGTTCCGCCGCATCCGGCACAGACCAGGCCGGTGCGCCGCATCGGCACGATGACGATGGGACTGACGCTGGTGCTTGTCGGCGTTGTGCTGCTGATCTACTTTGTCCATCCGTTTAACCTCGTCTGGATCGCCCGATTTGCGCCGGTGCTGCTGATCGTGCTGGGCATCGAGGTACTGTGGCAGTACTTTGCAAACCGCGGACAAAACCTGCACTACGACTTTCTGGGCACCGTCTTCTGCGCTTTTATCATCTGTTTTGCCATCGGAGTATCGGCGGCCTATCCTCTCTTTTTAAAATACGGAAACAACTGGCGGCTGGAAGAAAGCCTGGACAGCCAGATCTATGACCAGCTTTATACCGAGCTGTCCGACCTGCCGATCTACTCGCTGGAGGTCAGCACCTCCCTGGTGAGTGCAACTCCTGAAACCCAGTCCTTTACCATCGCCGATCTGGACTCCATCGACCATGTCCGGCTGTATGTCACCCTCAAGGACATCCCTGACAAGCAGACCTTTGCCGTGCAGGTGCGCACCCTGCTCGACCGTCTGGAGGCGATGTCCTACCCGAATCTGATCGTCGAGGCAGAAGCATATTCTTCCGATGCCGAATATTCGATCACCCTGCGCGACCGCTTCATGATGAAGATGAGCGCACCGGAAATTGCCGAGGAAACCTACGTCGACCCGATCGAGGAAGAAACATACGTCAAGCAGGCGGCTGAGCCTACCGTGGGTGACTCATCGACAACACAAGACATGTAAGAAAGACAAAAAAAGACCGGTAACTTTCATGACCGGTCTTTTTTTTGCACAAACTGGAAAAGGATGAAAGATTTTCCTTCTATTTTTCCGACAGTTATGTTATAATATAAAAACACATCACAGAACAGGAGTTTGATAAACGATGGAGCAACTTTTGGAGATCATCAAAGTAATCGTGCTGGGCATCATTCAGGGCATCACCGAATGGCTGCCGATCAGCAGCACCGGACACATGATTCTGGCAGACACCTTTTTAAACCTCAACCAGCCCAAGGACTTTATGGATATGTTCTATGTCGTCATCCAGCTGGGTTCGATTCTGGCGGTCGTTGTGCTGTATTTTAACAAGCTCAATCCCTTTGCCCTGTCCAAGACCCGCTCGGAGCGGCAGGAGACCTTCCAGCTGTGGTTCAAGGTCATCGCAGCCATCCTGCCCATCGGCGTCATCGGACTGCTGGTGGACGACTGGGTCACCGAGCGCTTCTACAACCCGACGGTCATCGCCATCGCGCTGATTTTCTACGGCGTATTGTTCATCCTGCTGGAGAAGCGCAACCGCCGCGTCAAGCCGCGCATCCGCAGCTTTGACCAGCTGAGCTACCGCACCGCCGTCTGCATCGGTATCCTTCAGCTGCTCGCCATCATTCCAGGCACCTCGCGCTCTGGCTCGACCATCCTGGGCGCAATGCTGCTGTCCTGCTCGCGCTTTGTTGCGACCGAGTTTTCCTTCTTTATGGCGATTCCGGTCATGTTCGGCGCCAGCGCCTACAAGATTCTCAAGTTCATCCTCAAGGTCGGACTGTCCACCATCACCGCTGCACAGTGGGGCTTGTTGCTGCTGGGCTCGGCGGTCGCCTTTGTGGTTTCGCTGTTTGCCATCAAGTTCCTGATGAACTTCATCCGCAAGCACGATTTCACCGCCTTTGGCTGGTACCGCATTGCGCTGGGCGCCATCGTCATTGTCTACTTTGGCGCGCAGGCAGTTTTGGCGTAAAAAAAGTTTTACTCAATTTTTTCCAAAAAATTGCAGATTCCAAAGACAGCGTCTTTGGTCGCTCGTTGCAACGAGCGAAATATCCTACATAGAATTTGTCATTGAATACAGACAACACAAAAAGACCGCCTGCACAGGCGGTCTTTTTGTGATGCGGTAATCAGCTTTTATTAAAATTTCTCCGTCTTTTCAGCAGCTTGATGTCACCGGTGTGCCAGGATACAATCCTTTGCAGATCCTGTACATCCGAACGCACCTGACGCAGGATGCGCTCCATCTCATCCAGCTGTGCAAACCGGTTTTGCAGGCCAATCTGCCCTTCAAACAGCAGCTTGATTTTCGGAGTGATGTCGTTTTCGATGGCAATCTGCGTCTTTGTTGCAAGCGTTTCGACCTTGTCCAGCCGATCTTCTATCTTGTCAAGACGTTCATCCACCTTATCCAAACGCTCGTCTATCTTGTCCAGACGTTCGTCTATCTTTTCAAAGCGTGCATCCATCCTGTCGAGCAGCTGACGGTTATTCTGTTCTATCATCTGCTGTATTGCCTGCAATAATTCCATATTTTCCATAAAATCCCTCCTCCTGCTTTTCTATCTTTATTATATCACACTTTTGTCAGCCGTTCAATTCCGTATCAGCAAAAGGAATGGTCTGCGCAAGGCAGGAATACGGTTCTCATGGGACAGTGCTGAAAGAAGGCTCTGCCTCTTCACTTTTTAAAGCTATGATATTATATTAGGGGTTTCATCCCTGTAACCCCACAAACTTTTGTGTAGCAACTACCCGTCTTTACGGCGAAGGCGAACACTTTTCTTTTGGTTCTACCTTTTCTTTTAGTAAAGAAAAGGTAGACTAAAACAGCGTCATCTGGCTGGATTCAGGCAGGTCGCCGAGCGCGCCGCACTCCTTGAGCGTTTCGATCACCGTCTTGGACACGCCGGAGCGGGACACGATCTCGTCCATCGAGATAAACTCGCCCTGCTGCGCCGCTTCATACAGGCTGTTTGCCGCGGCATCGCCGACGCCTTTGAGCGAGCAGAACGGCAGACGAATCTTTCCGTCCTCGATTTGGTAGCGGGTGGCGTGGGAGCGGTACAGGTCGATGGGCAGAAACTCGATGCCTCTGCACAGCGCCTCCAATGCGATGTGCAGACATTCCGCCGTCTTTTTCTCCTTATCGCTTGCCTCCATGCCCTTGGAGCGCAGCTCCTTCATCCGCAGCTTGACCATCTCCTTGCCCTGGATGACCGTCGCGGCGTCGAAGTCCTCGCCGCGCACCGTAAAGTGCGCCGCATAAAATGCCAGCGGATAATGCACCTTGTACCAGCACAGCCGAATCGCCGCGATAACATAGGCTGCCGCGTGCGCCTTCGGGAACATGTACTTGATCTTAAAGCAGGAGTCGATGTACCACTGCGGTACGTCGTGGTCCTTCATCGCCTGAACGTGCTCGGCGGTCAGCTGTTTGGTCGCCTTTCCCTTTCGCACGATCTCCATGATCTTAAAGGACATCGACGGGTCCAGTCCGTGATAGATCAGATAGAGCATGATGCTGTCACGGGTACCGATAACCTCACTGATGGTGCAAGTGCCGTTTTTAATCAGGTCCTGTGCGTTGCCAAGCCATACATCGGTGCCGTGGGACAGACCGGAAATCTGCAGCAAATCGGAAAAGTTTTTTGGCTTACAGTCGAGCAGCATTTGCCGTACAAACGAGGTGCCCATCTCAGGGATGGCAAGGGTTCCGGTCTCGCACTCGATCTCCTCGGCGGTGACGCCCAGCACCTGAGGCGAAGTAAACAGCTGATAGATCAGCTCATCCGAGGTGTCCGCATCGCCGACCTTGGTGCCGGTCAGGTCCTCCATGTACTTGTACAACGTCGGCACATCGTGTCCGAGAATGTCGAGCTTTAAGATGGTGTCGTGCAGCGAGTTAAAGTCAAAGTGGGTGGTGATGATGTCCGAGTTGACGTCATCCGCCGGATGCTGAATCGGCGTGAAGTCGAACACCTCGTAATCGTTTGGCACGACGACCATGCCGCCAGGGTGCTGACCGGTCGAGCGCTTGACGCCGGTGCAGCCTTTGGACAGGCGGTTTTCCTCCGCCTTATGCAGCGTCTTTCCGTGCTCGGCAAGATAGTTTTTGACATAGCCGTAGGCGGTTTTGTCGGCGAGCGCACCGGTGGTGCCCGCCTTAAAGACGTGGCCGGTGCCGAACAGCTCCTCGGTGTACTTGTGCGCCTTGGACTGATATTCGCCCGAGAAGTTCAGGTCGATATCCGGCGACTTGTCCCCGTGGAAGCCCAGGAAGGTTTGAAACGGGATGTCGTGACCGTCGCGCAGATACGGCGTGCCGCACTTCTCACAGTTTTTGGGCGGCAGGTCAAAGCCGGAACCGACCGAACCGTCGGTGAAAAAGATGGTGTGGTTGCACTTTGGACAGCGGTAATGCGGCGGCAGTGGGTTTACCTCCGAGATGCCCGCCATGATGGCGACAAAGGAGGAACCGACCGAACCACGCGAGCCGACCAGATAGCCGTCCGACTCGGACTTGGAAACCAGCTTTTGTGCGATGACGTACAGCACCGCAAAACCGTGGCTGATGATCGAATCCAGCTCCTTGGTCAGACGGTTGGACACGACGTCGGGGATTTTGCCTTCAAACTCGTACCAGTCCTTGGCACGCTGCCAGGTACGCTGGCGCAGATCCTCCTCCGCACCGTCGATGGTCGGCGTGTAGGTGCCTTTCGGGAAGGGACGCACCTCCTCGATCATATCCGCGATGAGGTTAGTGTTGGTGACGACGATCTCATACGCCTTTTCCTTTGGCAGGTAGGAAAACTCGTCGAGCATCTCCTGGGTGGTATGTAAGTAGAGCGGCGGCTGATCGTCGGCATCCTTGAAGCCCTGTCCTGCCATCAGGATGGCGCGGAAGATGGCGTCCTCCTTGCGCATGAAGTGGACGTCGCCGGTCGCGACCACCGGAATTCCCAGCCGGTCGCCCAGCTTGAGGATGGTTTTGTTAAATTCCTGCAGCTCTCCGACGGTGTGGACGGTGCCGTTCTTCATCATGAAGGCGTTGTTGCCGATCGGCTGCACCTCCAGATAGTCGTAGAAGCTGGCGATGTTGCACAGCTCGTTGAAGCTCTTGCCGGCAACTACGGCGCGGAACAGCTCTCCTGCCTCGCAGGCGCTGCCCACCAACAAGCCTTCCCTGTGCTTAATCAGCTCACTTTTCGGGATGAGCGGACGCTTTTTAAAGTAGTTGAGGTGGGACATCGACACCAGCTGATACAGGTTTTTCAGTCCCATCTGGTTTTTGACCAGCAAAATGAGGTGGTAGTATTTGAGCTGCCGCGGGTCTGCGCCTACCAGCGCCGTGTTAATCTTCTCGATGCGGTCGATCTTTGCATCGCGGCGCAGATGTTCCATCATTTTCAGAAAGATTTTTGCCAGCACGGCGGCATCGTCGCAGGCACGGTGGTGATGGAAGTCTCCCACCTGCAGATGCTCCGCTACCGTATCGAGCTTGTGATTCTTTAAGCCCTTGTACAGCGAGCGGGAGATGGTGACCGTGTCGATGTAGGTATTGTTAAATCGCTTGTTCTGACGGGCATAGGCCGCGCTCAAAAAGGAGCAGTCGAAGTCGGCATTGTGCGCCACCAGAACGGCGTCCTTCGGACAGAACTGTTCCCACAGTTCGAGCGCTTCTTGCTCCTTGGGAGCGTCCCTGACCATGGCGTCGGTGATGCTGGTCAGCGCGGTGATCTTCTCTGGAATGTGGCGCTCGGGATTGACAAAGGTATTGAAGGTGTCGACGATCTCGCCGTTTCGCACCTTGACCGCGCCGATCTCGGTGATGCGCTCCTGATTTGCCGACAGACCGGTCGTCTCCAGGTCAAAGACGATGAACTCTCCGTCGAAGCTCTGCTTCTTCTTGCCTTTGACCGCGGCGACCATGTCGTTGACAAAGTAGGCTTCCAGACCATAGATCATGCGGAAATCGTCCCAGCCCTCCGAGGCATACATCGCATCGGGAAAGCCCTGCACGATGCCGTGGTCGGTGATCGCCATGGCGCGATGGCCCCAGGAGTGCGCCAGCTTTGCAAGGTCCGCCGAACCGTTCATTCCGTCCATGGTGGACATATTCGAGTGCAGGTGCAATTCCACCCTCTTGACCGGTGCGTCGTCGGTCTTTTTCTTCTTTTTGACCATGGTGATTGCCAGCGGACGGATGGTGACGTCGTGTTCATACTTATCGAAGGCAGCGTCGCCGCGGACGACGAGGGTATCGCCCTCGCGCAGCTCCTCGATAGCCTCCTTTTTGTCGCTGGCCTGAATCACCTTGAGGGTGTTGGAGCTGGTGTAGTCGGTGATGTCGATCGAATAGATCTCCCACTTGCCGTCCTTGGAGGTGACGCTCTCCTTGCGGACGATGTCTCCCCAGACGGTGGTCAGGCCGGTCTCGCCGGTGACCTCACGCAGCGGAATCGGATGTTCCTTGATCGGCTTGCCCATGACAACGATGGCGCTGTCCTCCACAAACGGCAGGTCGTCGCAGACAAACTGCACCTTGCCTGCCTCCTTGGAGATGCCTTCCTTTGCCTTGGATGGCTTCGGCGCATCCTTCGGACGGTCGAGCGCCTTTTTCTGTTCGGGTGTGATGGTCGGCTGACCGATGATCTGCTGATACTCCGGCTGGCTTTCGTCGAGAGACAGCACGCCGTCAAACTTTACCTCCACCGCCATGCCGTACTGCTCCGAGATGGCGCGGCAGATGGCCTGGTCGCATCCGCTCTCCTTGATGAGATTGTAGCCGCCGTGGCGCAG
>NZ_CALXIN010000066.1 GCF_944388365.1 uncultured Negativibacillus sp.
GCGCTCCACACCTTCAAGCTCGGTCAAAACCTCGTCGGCGGGCAGCGGGCACACTCTGCCCAGCTTTACTATTCTCACGTCCACGCCCGCCTCGGCCAGCTTGCTCTGAGCGGCGAGCGCCTCGTTTATCATGGTGCCGTAGACTATTATCGCCGCGTCGCGCCCTGCTCCAAACGTGCGCACCGGAAGCGCGCCGCCGGAGCGGTACCCGCCCTCTCCGCCGCGCGGATAGCGTACCGCACAGACGCCGCTGTCCTGATAGATACTGCGGTACAGATGCTGGCGCAGCTCGGCATAGTTTGCCGGCGAATAAACGGTGATGTCCGGTATGTTTGCCAGCATCGCCACATCAAACAGTCCCTGGTGAGTCTCACCGTCGTTGCCGACGATGCCGGCGCGGTCGATGGCCAGAATGACGTGCTGCGGCTCGATGGACAGATCGTGGATGATCTCATCGTAGCAGCGCTGCAAAAATGAGGAGTACACCGCAAAGACGGGAATCATCCCGTTGGCGGCAAGTCCTCCCGCAAAGGTGACGGCATGCGGCTCGGCGATGCCCACGTCAAAGAATCTTCCCTGTTCGCGGAAGGCGTGGGAAAAGTGGTTGAGCCCTGTACCGTATTTCATTGCGGCAGTGATGGCGCAGATGCGCTCATCTTTTTGGGCAAGCTCGGTCAGATACAGGCCAAATTCGTTGGAGAAGTTGGTCTGTGCCGAGGAAAATGCCTTGCCGGTGTCAATATCAAATCCAGAGGTACCGTGGTATTCCCCTGGATTTTGCTCCGCATAGGAATAGCCCTTGCCCTTCTGGGTTTCAACGTGCAGAAAAACCGGACGGTGCAGCTCCTTGGCGCGCTGCAAAACATCGCACAGCGTCTCCAGGTTGTGTCCGTCGATCGGTCCGAGGTAATAAAATCCCATATCCTCAAACCAGTTGCTGCCGTAGATCAGCGACTTTGCCGCATTTTTTACCTTGTGCATGGCGCGCGCCGCAGGATGTCCCACCAGCGGCAGATGGTCGCAGAGCGTTTCGACCGTATCCTTGGTCTTAAAGTAGGCCGGTCGTGCGCGCACCTTGGACAGATATTTAGAAAATGCCCCTACGTTTTTGGAAATGGACATCTTATTGTCGTTTAAGATGACGATCAGGTTATCCCGAAAGCGGGCGGCGTTGTTGACTCCTTCATAGGCAAGTCCGCTGGTGAAGGCGCCGTCGCCGATGACCGCGATGACATGATGCGGGTCTCCCTGCAGACTTTTTGCCCTGGCAAGTCCGGACGCCACCGAGATCGAGGTGCTGGAATGTCCGGCGATAAAGGCGTCATATTTGCTTTCCTTTCGCTTGGGGAATCCCGAAATACCTCCCTCCTGACGCAGGGTAGAAAACAGATCCTGTCTGCCGGTCAGCAGCTTATGGGTATAACACTGATGTCCCACGTCCCAGACGATCTGGTCGTCGGGACAGTCAAAGACGCGGTGCAGCGCCACCGTCAGCTCCACCGTACCCAGGTTGGATGCCAGATGGCCGCCGGTCTTTGCCGTGGTCCGGATCAATGTCTGCCGGATCTCGGTGCACAGCGGCTCCAGCTGGGAAAAATCCAGCTTCTTGACGTCCTGCGGCGACGAAATCTGGCTAAGTATACTCAAGTTCATCTGTTCGATGCTCCTGTCTTTGTTAGAATATCGGCATCAGCATGGCAACGGTGATGCCCAGGACAGCGCCTGCAAACACTTCGGTCGGCGTGTGTCCCAAAAGCTCCTTGAGCAGGGCTTTGCCCTCCTCCATCTTGCGCAGCTCCTCGGGATCGACCTCCATGTTTTTGCGGCGGATAAACAGATTTTTAATTTCCTTCTTCTTTTTTGGTGCAAACATTTCGCGGATGTTGTCCGAGGTCATCTCCACAATCTTGTTGAGGACCTTTGCCTGTTCACCGGCAGCACGGCGCACTCCCATCGCGTCGTACATGACAATCGCAGCAAGAACCAGCGACATTGCAAATTCCGGCGAGGCAAATCCCAGCTTGCGCTCCAGCGCGACGGTCAGCGAACAGACCAGCGCCGAATGAGAGCTGGGCATTCCGCCGGCGCCCACCATACGCTCCCAGACGACCTCCTTGGTCAGCGCGAAGGTCAGCAGCGTTTTGAGCACCTGAGCAATAAACCAGGCCAGAAAGGCAACGTCAATATAATAGTTGCTGAAAATAAGCCGTATGTTTTCCATAGTACCACCTTAACAATCCTAATTCGTTTCCGTTTTAATGTGTGCGAACCAGGATATACTCTGCCATATCCCTTAAAAAATCGGCACTGGCGCACAACTTCATCTGTTCCAGCGCCTGCTGCGCTGCTTTCACCTTTTCCTCTGCAATCCGACGTGCTTCTTCAATGCCGTACACCGATACATAGGTTGTCTTGTTGTTTTCGCTGTCCGAGCCGATGGGTTTGCCCAGCTCGTTTTGATCTCCCACACAATCCAGAATATCGTCGGTGATCTGGAAGGCCTGTCCGATGTTGTCAGCGTAGCTTTGTGCCAGACGCAGCGTCTGCTCGTCCGCATCCGCCGCGATACATCCCAGCGTGACCGCCGCGATGATCAGTTCCCCTGTTTTCAGGCGGTTGGTCTGTTTTACCCGCTCAATCGGCACCTCGTGGCCCTCATTTTCCAGGTCCATCCGCTGTCCGCCGATCATTCCCTGATGACCGGCTGCCTTTGCCAGCGTCAGCACTGCACGGGAAATCTGGCTAAAAGACATTCCCTCTGCGCTGCCGAGCACCTCAAAGGCCTTGGTCAGCAGTCCGTCGCCGGCAAGCAGCGCTGTTGCTTCACCAAAGGCAACATGGCAGGAGGGCTTTCCTCTGCGCATATCGTCGTCGTCCATGCAGGGCAGGTCGTCGTGAATCAGCGAATAGGCGTGCACCATCTCCAGCGCACAGGCAAACGGCATCGCCCGCATGGCGTCGCCGCTGAGAGCTGCACAGAATTCCAGCGCCAGTGCAGCGCGCAGCCGTTTTCCTCCGGCAAGCAAACTGTACCGCATCGCCTCGGTGACACGGTCGTCCGGCTGTGCAGGCAGCCGGCAATCCAGCTGCTGTTCGGTCTGCTGCGCATAAGCTTGCAGCTTAGCCTTAAATTCCTTCATGTTCTTCCTCCTCTGCCGGCTGCACCGGTTGGGGCTCTGCATGCAGCTGTTCCATCCGCAGCTGTACAGCATCCAGCTTTTTGCGGCAGGATGCGATCAGCTTTGCCGCCTGCGCATACAGCTGCATGGATTCTTCCAGCCCTGCTTCTCCCCGTTCCAGCGTTGCAGCAATCTGTTCCAGACGCTGCATCGACTGCTCAAATGTCAATTTTTCTGCCATTCTTTTTTACTCCTTTAAGTGAAGAAACCGACGTGACCTGTGCATGGACAACACCGTCACTCAGCCGGATGTCCACCAGGTCTCCTGCTGTCAGCTGTCCGACGCTGGACACAACGCTGCCGTCGTGCGTAGTGACGCTGTATCCGCCCGCCAGACGTGCCAGCGGATTGAGCGCCTGAAGACGCGCCGTCTGTAATTGCAGTTCCCGCTGGTTCTGCCGCAGTTTCTCCCGCATCAGCCGTTCCAGAAGAACGGCATAGCTTTCCAAGTTGCTTCGTGCCTGCTCCACCACCAGCTGCGGACGGCGCATGACCGGTTTATCCAGCAGGTTTTGCAGCCGCTGATCCGACTTTTCCAGCCGCTGCTGCATCGATATTTCGATGCGGCTGCAGAGGTTTTCGAGGTTGTCCAGCAGCGCCGCTCCGTCCTCGCTGACCAGCTCCGCGGCTGCCGACGGTGTCGGCGCGCGCAGGTCAGCGGCGTAGTCGCACAAGGTATAGTCAATCTCATGGCCCACCGCCGAAACCACCGGCGTTTTGCAGGCCGCTACCCGACGGACCAGCTGTTCGTCGTTAAAGCACCACAGGTCCTCCATCGAGCCGCCGCCGCGTCCGATGATGATGACGTCGCAGTTTCCACGGCGGTCGAGGGCATCCAGCGCCTTTATCAGTCCTGCCGGCGCATCCGCACCCTGTACCGGCGCCGGCGAAGGCTCCAGCGTCGCCATCGGGCAGCGGCGGGACAGCATCTTGACAATATCCTGCAAGGCAGCGCCGGTGCTCGAAGTGACCACTCCGATACGCATGGCATAGCGCGGCAGCGGGATTTTGTTTTCCTGAGAGAACAATCCCTGCGCCTCCAGACGGCGGTACAGCTGTTCAAAGGCAAGCTGCAGTGCGCCTTTGCCGTCGGGCTGCATCTCATAGACATAGATTTGGTAGCTGCCGTCCCGCTCATACAGCGACACCGAGCAGCGCACGATGACCGCCATGCCGTTTTCCGGCTCAAAGGGCAGAGCATTTGCATAGTTTGCAAACATCACCGCCTTGACGGCGCATCCACCCTCCTTGAGGGTAAAGTAAAAATGACCGCTGCGGTAGTGGTTGACAAAGTTGGAGATCTCCCCTCGCAGCATCAGGTCCTTCAGACGGAAATCCGAGTCCAGAACACTTTTGACATATCGGTTGAGCTGCGACACCGCCAATACACTATCCAACGTTGACACCGCTCCTTACCGCAGCCAGAATCGCCGTTCCGGCTGCATTGTCCGCCGAAAATTCCGGTGCGGCAAAAAAGCCGCCCAGCTCCTCGGTAATCTTTTTGCTGATGAGAGAGTTGGACATCACGCCGCCCGAAAAGATGAGCGGCAGCTGTGGAAACCGCTGCTGTGCGTCCTTTGCCATGTGTTCCACAATGGCGCAGACCGAATCAATACAGAAGCGGGCAACGTTTTCCTTGCTCTCCCCCTGTTTTAACAAACGTTCACACTGGTTTTGCAGGCCGGAAACACAGCAGTTTCCCTCTTTAAAGGTCACCTTGACCGGAAAACGGCGGTCGGCGCGCAGCGAAAGCGCATCCAGCTCCTTGCCTGCCGGAAAGGAAAGCCCCATCATGCCGCCGACGCGGTCGATGGCCTGCCCGCATTTGAGGTCGAGCGACTCGAACAGAATTTCGGTCGCAAGCACCTCTTCCTCACCCTTGCTCACATGGACACATTCGGTGGTGCCGCCGGAAAAGTGGAAGGCAATAAACTCCTGTCCGATCAGATCCAGTCGTCCTGCCGAATACAGCGCCGCTGCGATGTGCCCGCACTGGTGGGAAAACTCATACATCGGGATGTGGTTGACTGTACTGATAGCGCTGGCAGCCAGCTTGCCGGTCAAAAAGCAGGGCATGTAGGAATCCGCAGCATTGCGCGGACGCGCCGATACGCCCACCGCCTCGATGGAAACGGGCGGCAAATCAAAAAACAGCTCCTGAAGAATCTGCGGGAGCTGTTTTACATGAGCAAACACGGCGTCGCTTTGCTTTAACCCCAGGGAGCCCTGCGCCACTGGCAACAGCTTTTTGCGATGGACGATACTGCCGGTCTCACTGTCAAACACTGCCGCCGACGTAGTATAATTACTGGTGTCAATTCCCAGATAATAGGACATGTTCGTTCACCCTGTCTTTGTGTTTACTCTTTTCCTGTTTTATTTTCAAGATGGTATTCCTTTGCAATCGCTCCCAGCACACCATTGACAAAGGCATAGTCGTCCTCGCTTGCATACTGCTTTGCCAGTTCAACCGCCTCGTTGATGGTGACGCTCATCGGAACGTCTGCAACATACTGCAGCTCAAAAGCCGCCATGCGCAAAATCGCCAGCGAAACCTTGGAGATACGGGAAAGTTTCCAGTTTTTCAGTTTGGACTCGATCAGCGCATCCAGCTCTGCCAGATGTTCTTCGGTGCCTTTTGCCAGGGTCAGGGTAAATTCACTGACCTGCAGATCCCTTGTTTCGGTTGCGCCTTCGATGATGTCGTCGATCGGCTGATTGGTAAATGTTTTTTCAAACAGCAGGCAAAATGCCTCCTGACGGGATTCATGTCTTGTCATAAGTAAGTTTCATCCTTTCCGGCTTTATGCCGGCGGCACAAAACCTTCTTTATTTTCCTTTCAAACATCAATTCGGCTGACGGATTTTATCATTACTGCTGAACCGGTGCAGTCTCCGGAAAAACAATCCCTGCAACATGGACATTTACCTTGGAGACGGTGATGCCGGTCATGTTCTGGACAGCATCTTTGACTGCCTTCTGCAGAGTTTCTGCCACCTGCGGAATATTTGCGCCATATTTGAGGTTGACGCTGATGTCGATGACTGCAACATCGTCGTTGAGGCTGATCTGAATCGGTCTGCCGATGCTGCCTTTTTTCAAAAAGTTTTTGATAGGAGCATAGGTGTTTGCCAGAGAAACCACACCATCAATCTCTTCTGCTGCAAAATTGGAGATAGTTGCCAGAACATCCTGGGAAATTTTCAGGCTGCCAGCCGGCTGTTTATTATTCTCAACGTTCATAATGATTTCCTCCTGATAAACAAAAATCCAGAGATCTTTCCCCTTCAAAGAATCCACAGCAGACCCTCTGGAGGAAAAAAAGACCTCCACTGCCTAATCCTTAACTAATTATAGCATATTGTTGCAGGCTTTACAATCAGATATACATAAAATTTCCAATCCGTCTACCCAATCAGTCCCCAATAGGCGCGGTAATCCTTGCCGTCCACCTGTACACTGCCATCGGAAAAAAGCGACACAGTTTTCTGGCTGCCGTCGGTTTTTGTAATTTTAAACCGTTCTTCCTCCACGCGGTTTTTGTTCTGATACAGCGCAGGCTTAAACGAAATCTGCGAAAACCATCCGACAACATTGTCCTTTGTCTGCGCCGACAGGTCCACCTGTTCCTGTGCGGCTCCGGAGGAAAACGACACCGAGGAGATTTCCCCTGCGCGCAGGTTTTCCGCCCATTCCAGATTCTGGTCGTTTACCTGTACAAACACCATGCCGCTGCCAAAGAGCACCATGGCGGCTGCTCCCACCAGCAGTTTCAGTCCTTTTTTGGGGATCGGCGCAAACAGATCGACCAGGCGTTTTTTCAGCCGCTTTGCGCTGGACGAGAAGTAGGAGACCAGCACAGTCTGACGCACGTTTTTGCGCTGGAGCAGGCATCTTGCGGTCTGCAAAAGCGACTGGGCATAGGCTTCGACAAAATCGCTTCCCTTTCCGCGGATGACACTGCGGTCACAGGCGCTCTCCAGGTCCTCGGTGGAACGCCGTGCCATCAGGTAGATGACCGGATTAAACCAGTGCATCGACAAAGCTGCCAGTATCAGCAGCCGGTACCAGCTGTCCTTGCGGCGATGGTGCAGCAACTCATGGCGGAAGATCATCGCCATCGCTTCCCGTTCCATGGCAAGGTCGGGAACGACCACCTTGCTTCGGAAAAAGCCCAGCAGCATCGGACCGGAAGCCTCCGAAGAGACCCACAGCTCGATCGGATCATAGATTCCGAGCGAGTATTTCACCTCGTAAAACAGGTTGCGAACCTCCATATATTCTTCCTGGCTGAGCGAGGAAGTGCTCTGTCCCTGTTTCATCCGATGTTCAAACAGCTTATAAGCGGTGAGGTGTGCCGCCAAAAACAGAATGGCTCCAATTACCCAGATCACCGCCAGCATCTGCATCAGTGACATCGACTGCGGCTGTGCCAGCATCTGTCCGCGCAGATGGTAGGGTGCTGTCAGGCGCAGCAGCGTCAGACGAAAGTCCGGCTGAATCGGGATCAGCAGACGCAGCGCCACCATCATCCACAAAATTGTGCGGCAGCGCGGAGAATAGCGGGGCATCCTTTTGCGGAAGGCATACAGCCAGAAAAGGACAAACACACCTGCTGCCATCGAAATTTCCAATACACAACCAAAGATATATTCCAGCATATCAGCATTACCTCCTGATAAAAAAGGTGAATTCACTCGATTCATCCTTTATATTAGTGACGGATAATTGCTGATTTTGTTACCCGTTTTGAAGAAAGTTCGATATTTTCTGCAAATTTGTCAAATTTATCACTAATTTTAGGTGCTTTTGTACATGTATATTCAACACTTTCTCAAAAAAAGTGGTCTGTGCAACACAGACCACTTTTAACATCGTTTATGCAAGATATTCGATCAGAGCGTCGGCAATCGCGTTAGCTGTCTGATACATCGAATCAGGGCTGCAAAGCTCGTCGTATTCGACCGGATTGCTGATGAATCCCATCTCTACCAGCATCGACGGACACAACGGATTGCGGGTGACATAGAAGTTGCCATAGATGACGCTGCGGGCATCGCGGTCATTATAAGAGGTGATTTTCTCGAGCATCGAATCGGCCAGCAGCTTGGAATTGTTTTCATAATAATAGATCTCGGTGCCGGACGGCTTGAGGCCGTTGCTGTTGGAACCGATGCTGTTGCAGTGCAGCGAAATGTAGAAATCTGCCTCATACTCGCGGGTCAGCTCAACGCGGTCGGTCATCTCCACCTTGGAGGAGGTGTCCTGATCGGGCTGTACCGCCAGAATAACCTCAGCGCCCAGACTCTCCAGACGGTTTTTCAGCACCAGCGCATGTGCCATGTTGATGTCCTTTTCCACCGGACCGATGCCATACAGCACACCGACTGCGCCTCCATCCACTCCTCCATGACCTGGGTCAACGACGATGGTCATGTTTTGCAGCGGCTGGGACTGGGAGCCCTCCTCTGCCTTTGGATTGAAGAACACGGTGGTATTGCCTTTTCCGTCATAGCTGACATCGTAACCGACGGTGTCTACGCCGTCCAGCTTATAAAATTCCAGTGTGACACTGCCGGCAGAGGAGCTTACCTTTGCCGAGGAGAAGAGGTTGCTGTCAAACGACGGCATCTCGACGCCGGTGGTGTTGTAAAAGCGAATGGTGATCTTCTCGCTGGTATTGTAGGCTTTGAAGGCAGGCGAGCCGGTTCCCTTCATCACCAGTGTTTCGCCGTTGTCATCGATGGTATAGGTGGTGGAGGAAACAGTGTTCTTCCAGGAGGTTTCCTCCGGCAGCAGGTCGATATAGCTCTTGCTGATCCAGCTGCCCATGCTCAGTTTAAAATAGTCGCCCTCGGAATCGGTGATAGCATCCACGGCGCCACGGCTGAGGATCGAAACATGGTTTGCGCTGCTGTCCGCCTCTTCATAGAGGATGGCTGCATTCTGGTTGACCTTGCCCAGCAGATGAGCGCCTTTGCCAATCAGATAGATTTCGCCTTCCGATTCTGCCGAACTGGTCTTTCCGTCAAAGCTCAGCTTGTATCGAATCTTGCCCAGATTCTCTACCTCGCCGCTGTCCGCTCCGGTCAGCTTGACCTTGGTCGAATAGTAGGCTTCCACGCCGGTGGTGGCGATCGCTTCCTGTTTTAATGTATAGGTCTTTCCGGCCAGTGTCGCTGTCACCTCACCGTTTGCCGGTGCTGTGCAGCGGATGGTATATTCATCGCCATTGGAAACAATATCATCCGAACTTGGAGTCAGGCGGCGAAGATTGGTGATCGTCGGCACACCGTCGCTTGTATCAGGGGATTCCGTGCGGGTGATGGTGATGCTTGCTGTGTCAGCTCCATTTTGAAAATCGAAGGTATTTGCTCCCATCTCAAGCTCAGCATAAATGCCAAACGAGCCGTAAATACCGCGGTCCTCCACCTCTTCTCCGTTGCAGGTCAGGGCATAATCCGGATCAGAAGAACCGGTGATATAATAATACTCCGATGTTGTGGAAATATCCTCGGTTGGATTTGCAAGCTGCAGGGTGTAGTCGGTGTCCAGTGTAAAGCCGGTATCCAGCACCGCCGACCGATCGTGATATTCCTGAGCAGAGACAGACAGTGGACTGCACGCCATCGACAGCGCCAGAGACAGCGCCAAAGCTCCCAATATTTTTGTTCTCATTCGTTTCACGACCTTCCTATAAAAGATATTGCTCTTATTGTAGCACAAAATTGCCGCCAATGGTATTGGAAAATGCTGACTTTTTACAAAAAAGGAGTCTTTTCGTCAGAAAAAACTCCTTTTATCCATCCTATTTCGTTTCGTCGGACACTTTATTGAGTGTAAATCCTCTGCCTTTGACTTCGTTTACCTCGCTTGCAACAACAAATGCCTGCGGGTCAATTTCCAGAACCAGATTGTTGAGCGCAGAAAGCTGGCGGTTAGAGATGACCGTCATAACGACCGGCTGTTCGCTCTTGCGCAGGCCGGTAGTCGCATGAATCAGCGTGGAGCCGCGGTCGATCTTTTCGTGAATCATCTGGTTGATCTGTTCATACTTCGGACTGACAATCATCACCTGTGTCTGCTTCTGACCCATAATCAGGAATTTGTCCATTACCAGGCTGGTCAGCAGTACGAACAAAATACCGTACAGCACCTGCTCGCTGGAGGAATAAATCGCCTGGATCAGCAGTAGGGTGATGTCGCCCACCGAAATCATCAGTGGAATGGACAGGCCAAACCAGCGGTTGAGAATGATCGGCGGGATGTCCATACCGCCGGTGGAGCCGCCCACCTTGATGACCAGACCGATGCCCGCACC
>NZ_CALXIN010000067.1 GCF_944388365.1 uncultured Negativibacillus sp.
AAAACTCGCGGAGGGTATGCTGTGGTGCTTCATCTAAAAATGTTGGGGATGTAAATAAAAAGCGAAACTCCTCTATTTCTTCCAGTTCTTGTTTGAGTTCCTCGAAAGCATAGACAGAAAAACAGGCGGCAGCAACAGATACCAGGCTGCCTTGGCTCATGGTAGTACGTAGATCATCCACCAGCTTCTCTGTAACATTATTTATAATTTTCACTTTTCTCGCCAACCTTAGCTCATTGAAATTTTAAGACGCCTATTTTTTCACAATCATTCTTATAGTATATATTTTGGACCATAAAATATCAACGCCCTGTTTCAACGGCAAAATAATATGAATAGCATTTCTCCTTGAGACGGTTTGCCTGCCCCAATATAAGACGAAAAGTCCCCTGCAATCTGCAGGGGATCTTTATATTACTGCGGTATGCCATTGCTTTCGTCCAGCATCATAGCAACCTGATAAATAAACTCTTCCGGTGTTGGCCTATCACCTTTAAAGGTCATCATATCCCACAGCACTTGTGCGCTTGCATCGTGGTGATCATATGCCTCGTCAATGGCATATTGCATCTCCTTCAAAACATCCTCTGGAGTTGTTCCGCTTTCCTGAGCAACCCTTTCAATAATTTCCTGAAATTTTTTCATAGCTCTGCCCCCGTCTTTAGAATTTGTTTTAGTTCTTTAGACCGAGTATAAAGCTAAAAGAACAATGATGTCCAGCGAAATTTGTCGAACAGAAGCAAAAAAACAGGAAGAGCCTGCGGCTCTTCCCATTGTCACTTCTCTGTTAATATACCCACCACTTTGAGTATACGCATTTTCTCGTCGCGTGGAAGCTCATCGATGGCGGCAGAAAGCTCAGACGCAACACTTTTGGTTGCCTGATCCACAACATCAATGAGCAGAGAATCTGCAGATACTCCAAGGACATTGGCAATTGCCACAAAGGTATCCATACGTGCGATTTTAGTACCACGCTCGATTACACTCACATGGGTTGGACTTATATCGATAAGGGCCGCAAGATCTTCCTGCGTCAAATTTTTCTTTTCCCTTGCAGTCTTAATTCGTTGTCCGACAGCCTTAGCATCCATCGTACCACCTCCTCCTTTAGAACTTGCTTTCGCTCTAAAGACAGTATATATGGGAGGTGCCCAATCATACAGAAGCTAAAGAATTACATATAGTTCTAAAGACCTAAAACCAAGAAAGAACCACCGGCAACATCAAAGTCATGGTGCAGCCAGTGGTTCTGTGCAATATTGGGTACTTCATCGTGCAGTCACGACGCTTGTTGTAGAGCAGAAGCCTGGTTCACAATATATGAACTACTCGCCTCCATCGAAAATCCTTTCTCCCTCAAGCTGAAATACATCATCAAGGGGAATGTCAACGCCATCTGCCATCTGAATAACTCGGTCTATGTCATTTATCCGTTTGATTTGCCCTGTATGTGTCAGGTAAGCGCCTCCTTCTTTCCTGGCATCAGCCTGGAAGAAAGTAACCGTCACGGTTGGCCGAATAGATAACAACTCTCGAATCCTCTGCATTTTCAAATCCAAAGCCGCCTGTTCATCTTCACTCAAATCTACCTTGCGATCAGTCAATCTGGCCGTTTCAGCTATGGCCGCCTCATACCCAGTAAGTGCTGCAAATGGTGAGAATTGCGCTGCCCGGTCAGACATTGGCATCTGTGGCCGGCTTTTGGATACATGATGCGGCAGATGGATAATGTCATTGTAATTGTCAGTAGACATGATACATTTACTCTCTTTCATGCGCTTAGGTAGATGACTCGCTCCCAAAATATCCATCATGTCCATCGAGCTTATAATTACGCCCGGTGTCCACCAATCTGTGCATTACGGTCTTTAGCAGTTGCGCCATCCTCGAGATTCATGCCTTTAAGGATCGCATTTTTCCCGAACTTATTTTTTATGGAAAGCATTGTTTCCTGCATTTTTCGCTCCTTGGCCAGCGCCGCTTGCTCTTGTTTGCGCTGTGCATCCAGTGCCGCATAATCGGTGAACAAATCCATCTGTTCACCCTCATTCTGCTGAACGGGTACATCACGCTCAGAAATGACATGACCAGCAACGATATTGAGCCTGCGGACCAAGAGCGCTGAATCCACAATACGATCAAAAAGAGCTGAGGCAGCTTCCATAATCTTCTTGGTGGATGAAGTGTATGCAGCCAGCTTCTCTGTACCATGTGCGTGCTTAGGAATTTCCCGGCCGTAATGATCCTTAACGATCGAGCCGTGGTATCGCTGCCTCCGGCCAGGGTCGGTCAGGTTTTCAATATCGAATCCCACGGTAACAACAATCTGGTCGGTCACCATCTTTTTGCTTACCAGATCCAGAGCCAGCAGTTCCGCCATCTCTCTCAAAACCAAGCGAGCCTTCTCCGCTGTATATGGACAATGCAGAACCTGGCCGGAACCAAGACTGCTGTCAGCGGGACGATACGCCTTAACTGCCTCGATGGTACATGGCTCCCAGCCCCAGGCATGGTCAATGAGAAGTTCTGCGTTTTTTCCGAATAGCTGATACAGCAAATCCTCATTGGTTTCTGACATCCGCGCCACATCACCCATTGTGAACATTCCATGGGATTCCAGCTTTCTTGCATAGCCACGCCCAACACGCCAAAAGTCGGTGAGGGGCTGGTGTGACCACATGGTTTCTCGATATCGCATCTCGTCCAATTCGGCAATGCGTACACCATTTTTGTCCGCAGGGATGTGCTTCGCCACAATGTCCATTGCAACTTTACAGAGATACAGATTGGTGCCAATGCCCGCTGTTGCTGTAATACCAGTCGTCTCTATGACATCAAGAATAATCTTCATAGCCAGCTCTCTTGGGGAGAGTTTGTAGGTGCTCAAATAATCTGTGACATCCATAAAAACTTCATCGATGGAATACACAATGATATCTTCTGGGGCAATATATTTCAGGTAGATGTTGTAAATGCGAGTGCTGTACTCCATATAGTACGCCATGCGAGGGGGTGCGATCAGATAGTCAATCTTCAGTCCCGGTGTTGCATTTAGCTCAGAGAGAAAGCAGGACTTTCCCGAAAAACGGTGCCCAGGAGCATCATGCAGCCGCCCGCGATTGGCCTCTCGAACTTGCTGGATCACCTCAAACAGCCTCGCCCTGCCAGGAATGCCATAGGTTTTCAGCGATGGTGTTACAGCAAGACAGATAGTCTTGTCTGTTCGGCTCTCATCTGCCACCACCAGATTGGTGTCCAGCGGGTCAAGCCCCCTCTCCCGGCACTCAACGGAAGCATAGAAGCTCTTGAGGTCAATTGCGATATAGAACCTTTGCTTCATGCTTTAGTGCCCCCCTTGGATTTATTTGGCCTCAGTTGAATACGATACATTTGGCAAAGAGAGCCATCATGGGTCGAGTTCCGGTTCCTCAATAATGCCATAATCAACCAGGATGTTCTCATCCGCATAAGTGGGATAAACGATCCCGGTCATCTCATGGGTATAGCGCCGGACACGGCGAAAATCCTTCACTGGCTCCGGTGCAAAAGCAGCCGTTTCGAAGTTCGCATACTCAGGAGTTCCAGCCAGATCGGCAGATACCGCATGAATCAAGGCATCCGTTACCGCATCGAGGTTAGGTCCGTACTCTACCGCAACCAGTTCGTGTTTACGAACATCCTTATCTAACTTCCCAAATGAGCGATACAGCTTGTACTTCATGGTGTGGCTCCTTTCTACCAAGGTTTTCGTCTTTATCTCAAAAAATCGCTTCTATGGTCTATAGGGCGAAGATCGTACCCAAGTTCCGTTAGATGGGCAATTTTCAATGCAACCAGATTGATATCCGTATCCATCGCCCTTGCTATCTGCTCGGCAGAATAGCGGTAATTGTAGATGTAGTCCAGCAGCTCGTCGTTGTCGATCAAAATTTCCGCGGCAACAATATTCGCTTCATACTCAGGGCGTGTAGTCATATCGTAGAGCATAAACTCATGCAGGCTGTTTGCCTGTGCGAGCTTTCGATGCAACTGGTCATGCCCCAGCTCATGGGCACAGACAATGCGTAGCATTCTGTCTCCCAGGCTCTTGTTCAGAAAAATAAACCGATTCCGCTTGATGACACGGTACATCCCCTTGAGAGAACCAAAGTCATCGCAAAAGAGAACCTCGATCCCGAGCTCGTGTGCAATCCGAAAGGGATCGCGTGTGCCACATCGCCTCACCAGCGAGGCGCCGACTTTGGAAAGCATTTGGCCAGTCACAAGTCCACCTCCGTCCCATAGCTGCTTATAGTTATTATCTCATGTCTGGCGTCCGATTAGATGGACTTATTCCTCATGGCGTCGATATTTTTTAGGAGTGTATTTTCTGTTCTTCTCTTTCGCTTTCCAATAGGCATCATTGAGCGCGCGCATTGCCCCCTCAAGGGCATCTTCGGATAGCTGACCGCCCGCAAATAGCCCGGTCACCTCGCCAACCAGCTCGTCAATATCCCGAGCAGCCTTTGCGCCGCCCTTTTGATGAGCCTCCACGGAATAGGTCTCAGTGCTGCTAAGAAGGTAATCAGATGTGGTGCCAAGCGCAGCGGCAATTTCTCCGATCACCTTCATATTCCCAGGTTTCCGCGACCCCATCTCATAATTTTGTATCGTCCGTACCGTTACTGAAACTCTTTCTGCAAGTTCTGCTTGTGTTAATCCGGCCTCGATCCGCTTTTCCTTCAGCCGATCCTTGAACCCCATAAAGGCACCTCTTTCTGTTATACTGCTACAGACACGAACAGTTTTTCGTGAAAAATGATTGACACGAAATATTGTTCGGGCTATAATAAGAGCAACACACGAAACTTTGTTCGTGTTTATCGTAGCACACGAACAGCAGATTTGTCAACAAAAACACGAAAGATTGTTCGTGAACAGAAGGTTTTTCAAATGGGGGATGCAGCAATGGAAGTACAGTGCAGGAAAGAATATGTCTCAGTAAACCTTGATGTAGACCGGAACGGTGTGGTCCATCCCCGGTTTATTCGCTGGGCAAATGGACGAATCTTTCAGATCGATCAACTGAAATACAAATGTCGAGCTGCGTCTACGAAGGTGAGCGGAGGCGGTATCCGTTACACTGTCATGATCCACGGCAAAGAAACCTTTCTGTTCAGCGAGGGAAACAAATGGTTTGTGGAGGCAAAGGAGGCGAGCCAATGATCCTTTCACATCAGCAGATCGAGGAAATCGGTGCTGCGGTGACCCAGGACTTCAATGAGTTCTATTTTCATGACAGCACTGTGCAACGGAGCATTTTTGTCCGCGCAACACCCATTGAGCAACTTGCGCGTGAGTATCTTGGCTTAAGCATTGGATTTGCCCGATTGTCCATGGATTGCAGTATCTGCGGGCTGACCTGCTATGCTGATACTGAATTTACCTTTGAGGAGCTGGGGGTAATTCATACAGTTTCCCTCAAACGAAACCAAGTGCTTCTGGATTCAAGTTTTATCGAAATTGGCAATGTCAAGAAGCTGTACGGCAAATGCCGGTTTACTCTGGCCCATGAGTGCGCCCACCAGATTTTATTTCAGTTGGAATGCGAGGAATCCAGGCAGAGGTACCGCCAAACCTACTCTGAACGGAAGCCCTATTCGCTTCGAGATCTTAAGACGAGAGAAGACTGGAACGAGTGGCAGGCCAATGCACTGGGCGCAGCTCTGCTGATGCCTCAAGAGGAAGTGGATAGAGCCATGTGGTTTTTTGCTCAATGCCGAACACTTATAAGCTACGGAGGGAGGTTTTCGTATGCCGACAAATTAGCCCTTTCTCTTCTCTGCCAAACGCTTGGTGTATCCAAATCAGCTGCAGTGATTCGTCTGCGTCAGCTGGGATACCTGGAAGAACATCCATACACGGAGTTCTCTGATCCGTTGGAGGTGTGGGCATGAGCAAAAATATTCGTATCACAGAACCTTCCGCAGAAATGCTGGGGAAGATTGTTCGGGCACGGCAGGCAATAGCGGAACAGAAGCAGCGATATATCAAGTGTCCATATTGCCAACACAATGCCATTGCTGTGTATGAGGACACAAGGGGTCATGTCGAAACCAAGTGTAAGAAGTGCGGGAAAGTCACCGTATTCGATGTTGTAAACATGAGGAAAAATGCAGTTCATTTTTAGCCGAAGGAAAAGTAACAAAAACTGAATAAACATAGCTGAGCTGTGGAGCCGCCTGATAGGTGTAGTCATCCTGATGCCGCATGGGCAGAGTCGAAAGACTCTGTTTATCGGCATGGACAGAGTGACCACCGTCATGCGGCTCTCTTTTTGCCTTGCCTTCCCGCGGCCTCGCGCCGGCGGAAAGGACAAGACAATGAGTATTCCTAAAACACCTGCTGAATTCGATTATGACCTGTGGACCACAGAGAAAGGCAAATGCATGGTGAGAATCAAAGCCACCGGCGAAGTAACCGAAGTGGAGCGTGCTGTCATGCAAGTCCTGCGCGCGGAAGAAAAGCGGCTCCGGCGAGCATTATCCACTGAGCAAGGAGGCAAAACGGAAGAAGCACCTTCTCCCTCTGTCCTCTCTTTGGATGTATTGCCAGAGAACATAGCAGACTCCCGCTGGTTGATGGATAGCTGCGATTATGCAGAAGAAGTCTCAACGAAACTGCTGGAGTACGACCTTCGAGAAAGCCTGACACCTATCCAATATGGGATCTATCAGGCTTGCATTCTGAATGGGGTCAGCTACAAGGCATATGCGGACCGAATGGGCGTCAGCTACCAAAGCGTACAGAATGCCATCCGGCTCATTCAGAAAAAAGCAAAAAATATTTTCGGTTGATGGTTGTGGTTCGGTGAAAAGATGTCCGTTGTAAAGTGAAGGGGTTATTAAGGAACCTTCACTGAACCTTGAAAACTGAATATCCGGCAGCTAAATAACATCAGCGTTTGAGCGAGCGATGCGGACGGTGCGCGATGACCACCTGTAGGAGACCAGAAGACGATCCTTTTCTTTTACTCCTATCAATGACGGCCAATAAGGTGCCCAGCGGGTCCACCGATCCAAAAGCAGGTATGGCAGCCTGTTTCGCCATGACCTCATTTGCCTACAATGGTACCCTTGCCCAGCCACAGCCCCCCTTGAACGGGGGATCACGCAATGGGGGCAACCCGGAGAGATCCTCGGGGGAGTGAGATTCTCGGAGTGCGGCGCCCGCCGCAGTTTAGCTGTACGCCCAGGCCTGGGGAAGTAGTGTCGAATACAGGCGAATAAATCTATTGTCAAAGTACAGAAGGCCGCTCCAGACTTGGAGCCTATGCGTGCTCTCCTGACCTTTGGGGGCGGCCTTCTGTTTCCTTTGATAGTAGAGATATGGGAATCGGTCATAGCCGTTTATCTACCTCCTTTTCAAAATGTCTGAAACATCTATCATCCCTTCATTTCCCCCATACACCCTCCCCCTCTCCAAGGCTCCCTGATCGGTTCCCATATTTCTGCTATCAAAAGCAGGATAGGAAAGTGAGGGATCATGATGGAAAATATTGATTTGTGCGGCATCATCCAGCTGCTCCGTTCTTTGGTAGCGCAGAAGAAAACAACAGAAAAAGAGGCCCGGAAGATATTGGCCCGAATTGCCGCTCAGACCGGCGCCAGCATTGTTATTTCCTTCTGAATTCTTGCTCTTTTCAATAGCTATTCCAAGAGTGTTGTGGTATTGTTTGTGTTGCCAAAGGAGGTGAACTGACATGGCGGAAAAGCGAATGACAGACGGCAGCATGGCGCTGCAGGAAAAAAAGTATCGGGTCATAACCATCGAGGCTACAGAAAAGCCCAAGGACGTGAAACTGCGGGTCGCTGCCTACGCCCGTGTCAGTTCAGCCTCGGATGATCAGCTCAACTCCTTCGCTGCACAGAACCAGTACTACGCCAGCCTGATCTCCAGTAAGGAAAATTGGAGCATGGTGGACATATATGCCGACGAAGGCATCACCGGCACTTCGGCTGAGAAGCGAGATGACTTCCAACGACTCCTCACAGACTGCCGCAGAGGTCTGATCGACCGGGTGCTGGTAAAGTCCATCTCCCGCTTCGCCCGCAACACCAAGGAATGTCTGGAGGCGATTCGGGAGCTGAAATCGCTGGGTGTTGGGGTGTGCTTCGAAAAAGAGAATATCGACACCGCGACCATGTCCGGCGAAATGATGACTGCTCTGTTCGCATCCTTCGCCCAGGCCGAAAGCGAGTCCATCTCCGGTAATATGCGATGGAGCTACCAGAGGAGGATGCAAAGCGGGACATTCCTTCCGTCCTCTGTTCCATACGGATACAGAATTTGCAATCGCCAGATCGTAATTGATGAAGAAGAAGCCAAGGTTGTCCGCAGAATTTTCATGGATTATCTTGCTGGTATCAATATGGCAGAAATTGCGGCATCACTAAATCGTATGGGAGTACCCAAGCGGAAAGGGAATGCCGAAATCTTCTGGCACAAAACCACCATACGATATATGCTCTCTAATGAGCGATACGTCGGTGATTCACTATGGCAAAAAACATATATGACAGATGCGTTTCCTCCCGTGATGGTGCGAAACCGTGGTGAAAAGGAAATGTATTATGCCGAGGCAACACACCCAGCAATTATCACGAAAGAAGAATTTGACGCAGTTCAGATGCTCCTTGGGCAACGCGCAAAACGAGAAGTATGCCCCGAAAATAGATCCCCCTTCGATCAAAAAGTATTCTGTGGTCAGTGCGGAACATCCTTTCGAAAGAAAGTCAGCCATGGGAAAGTTTTTTGGAGCTGCAGGAAGCACAATGAGGACATCCAGAGCTGCCCTGTTACGCAAGTGCCTGATGCAGAAATTCGCAGGGCATTCCTTCGACTGCATTACAATCTCAAGATACACGGTGAAGCTATCCTCACCCAAATGCTCAACTCACTCCAGGCAATCCGCAACCGTCGAATGCTATGGAGTCTGGATGTCATTGAACTCAACAAACAAATATCTGAATTAACAAGTCAGAATCAAATGCTGGCCGCGCTGAAAGAGCAAGGACTCATTGATCCTGACTTTTTTATATCCCAAAACAACGAGCTGACCGAACAGCTCCGTACCGCAAAGCTGAAAAAGGAACGCCTGCTGGTCGCCGATGGCGATAGCACCATCGCCCAAACGCGGGAACTGATGGAAATACTGGATGCAGGGCCGGACTTCCTTAATGACTTCGATGCGGAGCTGTTCGGTGAACTCATTGACAGAATCATCGTAGACAGCAGCGAACAGCTCCGCTTCCGCCTGAAAAACGGATTGGAGCTGCTCGAGATCATAGAGAGGACGGTGCGGTAATGGGCATTCGAAAGCAGCCCTTTGGTTACCAAGTGAAAATGGGGGAAATTGTTCTCCACGCCCAAGAAGCAAAACTGGTGGAGTATATCTTCCAACAGTACCTATCCGGTGCCTCCTTCAACATATTGGTAGCCCAGCTGAGGGAGCAGCCGATTCCCTATGATGAGGGAAAGTTATGGAATAAAAACATGGTCGCCCGAATTTTAGAAGATCGTCGCTACACCGGGGAGAGTGATTATCCGGCCATCATCGACCAGAAAACACTGAGCAGAGTCCTCGAAAAGCGAAGCGCAAAACAGGCTCCCACACAAAAAACGGAAACACAAAAGCTCCTGCGCCGGCTGAGCGGCCATACCGCCACAGAGCAGATGGAACAGCAGGTTCGCAACCTACTCAACGGTCTGATTGCATCACCGGAACACATCACTCTACCAACACCGGAACATCTGCCATATACCCCCGAGCAGATGTTGCAAAAGGAACTGGATGCCGTGATGGAGCAACAGCCAATCGATGAGGATGCAGCTCAGAATCTCATTCTGGCCATCGCCGCAGCACAATACAGTGCCATAGATCCAAACCAGTATGAAACCATCCGACTCCGCAGGCTGTTCTCCAGGCATGAGCTTATGGCTGAGCTGGATGATGAACTGATGCAAAGTTCAGTCTCGGCTATCCTGTGCTACAAAGATGGAACCATAGATATTCGATTAAAAAATCATCAAATAATAGGAAGAAGTGAAACAGTATGAGAGAAAGCCCGCCTAAAGTCATTACCATCCCCGCCAAGCCGGAGGCTGCAGCCCAGCAAACTATTAAGCGACAGCTCCGAGTGGCAGCCTACTGCCGTGTTTCCACCGACGATGAGGAACAGCTCACCAGCTATGAAGCCCAGCAGAATTACTACACCGACAAGATCATGACCAACCGTGACTGGACCATGGCTGGAATCTTTGCTGACGAGGGCATCACAGGTACTTCAGCCCGCAAGCGCCCTGAATTCCTGAAGATGATCCGGATGTGCAAGCAAAAGAAGATCGACATTGTCCTGACCAAATCCATCTCCCGCTTCGCCAGAAATACGGTGGACTGCCTGAACTACATTCGCGCCCT
>NZ_CALXIN010000068.1 GCF_944388365.1 uncultured Negativibacillus sp.
GGCCGGTGCACGGAGTCCCACTCAATCAAGCGGGATTACCTCACCCAGTCGCTGCTGGCCACCATCCAGGCGGACATGGAAAACGGGACCTTCCTGTTAAACGTCCGGCAACCGATACAAACGGTCGATCCGGCAAATCTTTTGCAAAGTCAAATCGAGCGGGAACAAATGAAACTCGCGCGCATCCGCGAAGCATACGAGGCGGGCATCGACACCCTCGAGGAGTACCGTCACAACAAGGAAAAGCTCACCGCCACCATCCAGCAGCTGCAGGACCAGCTGGGCACGCTGTGTCCTCCAACCGATTCCGGTGACGACAGCCGCCGCCGGCTGACCGACAAGGTGCGTGCGCTGCTGCCGGCACTGATGAGTCCATCCACACCGGAGGACGAAAAGAACCGCCTGCTGCGCTCCTTCATCGAAAAGATCATCTTTGACCGCAAGGAGGACAGCATCGAGATCTATTATTATCTATAAACATACAAAGAGCCAGTGGTTCCGCGAACTGCACTCCATTTTTAGACAGTATGATATACTGAATAACAAGTGAGGTGCAGTTCAGATCACTGGCTCTTATTGTAAGGTATTCATGTTTGGGCCTCCCAACTGAGAGATAATCACCTTTGCCGCAGCGGCATTCGGAGTCTTAATATTGACCGGATATTGCAGTTTCTTGGAATAGCTCCACATCTCTTATACCTCCTCCTGTTCCTTCTGCATTTCCCATGGCCATGGGTCATCGACCCAGCGCCAGCGGGTGTCGCCTTCCATCACGCCTGGTTCCAGCAAACCATAGCGGCTGATATATTCCGCTTTGGCCTGCTGCAGCAGCTCGCTGTATTTTTTATAGTAGGCCAGCGCCTCCTGATTGTCAGGATGGGTGTCCAGAAAGAGGTTTGCTTCGGTCAGCGCAAATTCGTACATCTGTACCCTTTTGATCAAGGTCTGTCGTGTGCTATCTTGTGCCATCTGTCGTTGTTCCCTCCCTCTCAAACGGTTTATCCAACTGGGCAAAGATGGTGCCGCGCGAAAGTCCCAGTCCGGTCTCGTACAGATCCTGCCACTCCTGACGTGCTACATACGCCATGGCAAGGGAAATCGGCTGGTCGGTAAATACCGCGCAGCCGTTGCTGGTGTCATTATTACACGGTTGAAACAGCATCTCTTTTCACCGCTCCTTTTTCTCATAGTCGCAGACAGTATCGTCTACACTCCCAACCTATGCGCTGGTTTAAAGGAGGGTTCCCGCCACAATCCGGCCTTTGTCGACCCTTTTGCTGCCGTTGCTTATGTTTTGCATCCTTTTCCATCTGCTGGGTTTGCAAAACTTTCCCAAATGCTTTCCTACCTTTTTTTGCTGTCCGTGTTCTCTCCCTTTGGCAATATTATTGAGGAAAGGAAACGGACTTTATAAATTCCTACAAAAATCTCTTCCTTTATCCGCTCCGAGGTTGACTTTATCTCTACTACAGTCTATATTAAAGGTATAGACTGTTCACACAAGCTTCCGCTTTTGCAGATAAAAGGAGGAATCCATGATGAAAAAAAATGCTGTACATGCTGACCTGTCTGCTTCTTTCGTTTACCCTGCTCTGTCAGCCGGTCTTTGCCGAGGATGAAAATTCTGAAATCTACCGCACCTTTGAAACCGGCGACTATATCGAGGGACTTTCCTCCTTTGGTGTAACGGGACAGGTCGCTGCCGACGGATTTCAACACCTCATGTCCCGCTTTGCAAAAGCATGAATGCAGCATCTATCTTTGGGCGTGGCAATCGCTGGAGAGCAGCGGCTATGATTCCTTCGACGCTGCAAAGGAAGCGCTGGAAGAGAACATCGCCGAGGACACGGTGTGCATCCTCTATCTGAGCGATACCAACGAAGGATACATCCACGTGGGCAGCGACGTTCTGCCAAACTTTGATACTGCCGCTCTGACCGAGGTGCTCTGCCGCGAGGATGCACCGAATGCTTACTACCGAATGGCTGGCGTCTTTGACGCCCTGTGCAGCATGGCAGGAAAGAGCACCGGCGACTATGTAACCGCCATCTACAACGCCAACGGCGATGTCTCCGACGAAGCGATTGAGCAGGCGGTACTTCCTCTGCATGAGGTTTTTCCGGCTATCTCTGTGTAGACTTTTACTGGGAAAGTGAAGAGGAAAACTCGGTGCTTCGCCGCGACAAAGAACTCGATTACGACGAGATTTACGCTTTGTGGGAAAATAAACTGGAGGATTACTTTCAAGATGCCATCTACATCACCTATTTTGGCAAAACCGGCAACGTCTTGATCGACATCGGTGAGCAGACCGGTGTCCAGCTGTCCAACCGGCAGATACAAGAACTGGAAGCCGCCTTCCAGCCTGGCACAGACGAAGGTGACGCTGCCGGATTTGCCGCCGGTGTCTCCGCTCTGACGAGCGCCGTTGCCAACGCGGACAATGGTATCAGCTCCGGCGTTCTGATTGGCGTTGGCGCTGTGGTCGTGCTCCTGCTGATAGGAGGTATCCTTTTCCTCAAAAGGAGAACGAAGAACTAGCTTTTGATCCTGAAACAGCATACACTGGTAATCATCGAACAGGAGGAATTATCATGAAAAAACTTTTGACTCTGATGCTATGTGTTTTCTTGCTTATGGTTTCAAGTACGGCTTGTACAACAAAAGCCGAAAGAGATCCTTCTTTCGGACTGGAGACACAGGAAATGAAATTGCAGATACCAGAATCATTCACATCAACAGCACTGGCCATCATCTGACAATCAACACAAGAAAAAACAGGAGCTTGCCAACAAGATGCTGGCAAGCTCTTTTTTCCATCCTCACAGAATTCGGAACTGATGTTTCTCAAAGTCGATGATGCCTTCCTTTTTGAGCTTTCCCAGCTCGACCGTCATGGCGCTGCGGTCCACCGACAGAAAGTCCGCCAGCTGCTGCCGGTTAAAGGGAATGGAAAAACTGCTGCTGCCTGTCCGCACCGCCTGGGATGACAGGTAGCTCAGCAGCTTTTCGCGGGTGGTTCGTTTGGACAGGATGTCCAGCTTTAAGCTGAGCTGCCGGTTTTTCTGTGCCGACACCTCGAGCAGATTTGCAATCAGCCGCGCATGAAACGGGCAGGCATTCTGGCAGGTGCGCAGCATCCGTCCTACCTGCAAAAAGAGGATCTCTCCCTTCTGCGCTGCCACTGCACAGATGTCTGCGGGCTGCGCCGGCAGACAGGCGTAGGTTTCTCCGAAGATTTCTCCTTCTCCGACGGCAGCCAGAATCGACCGGTTGCCCCAGTAGTCATCCCGCTCGATCATCACGCTGCCCGACAGCACCAATCCAATCCGGTCGATTGCTTTTCCCACCGGAAAGATCGTTTCTCTGCGCTGATACTCCTTCTTCTGTGCCTGCAAACACTGCAAAATGGAGCTGACCTCCTCGGGATTCATTCCTGCAAACAGCGGCGCGGCACATACTTTTTCCAATTCCATCTTTTTCCTCCTGTTTCGTTGGAATTCCAACAGATTATTTGCTTTGATTATAGTATCCTAGACACAGAAAATCAACACACCCTCTGTAAAAGAAAGGATGTTTTATACATGATCCGCAAAATTGTTTCGATTGACCAGGAAAAATGCAACGGCTGTGGTCTGTGTGCCAAAGCCTGCCACGAGGGAGCCATCGCCATGGTGAACGGCAAAGCAAAGCTGATCCGCGACGACTACTGCGACGGACTGGGCGACTGTCTGCCAGCCTGTCCGGTGGACGCCATCCGCATCATCGAGCGCGAGGCAGCTGCCTATGATGAGGCCGCCGTCAAGGCAAGACAGCAGCAGCTGTCCCAGCCTGTGCCGGAGATTCTGCCCTGCGGCTGTCCAGGCTCCCGCGCCAAAACTTTCCAGCGTCCGACTGCCGAAGCGGTCGCTGCTCCAACCGCTCCGATGCAGAGCCGTCTGTCCCAGTGGCCGGTACAGCTCCGACTGGTTGCAGCCAACGCCTCCTTCTTTGACGGCGCTCATCTGCTCATCGCCGCCGACTGTACTCCGTTTGCTTTCGCCGACTTCCACAACCAATTCATCAAAAACCGCGTTACGCTGGTCGGCTGTCCCAAGCTCGATCCGGTGGACTATTCCGAAAAGCTGACCGCCATTCTGAAAAATCACGACATCAAGAGCATCACTCTGGTACGGATGGAGGTTCCCTGCTGCGGCGGACTGGAAAATGCACTGAAAAAAGCATTGACCGACTCCGGCAAGCTGATTCCATGGCAGGTGACCGTCATCTCCACCGACGGACGCATCCTCGACTAACAGAACACCCCTTCTTTTCTCCATTTTTAGACCGCCTGTGTTTTTCGACACAGGCGGTCTATTTTCATGACAAATTTAGGAAATCATTGCGAAAGATTTCATAAAATGTTTTAAATTTCAGTCTCCCTTTATGATATAATACATCCGTATGAGTTTGTATTCTGTACATTTCAGAGGTGATAAAATGCCCGATTTGCAAATCATTGTTGTGTTAGTTTTGATTGTTGTACTGCTGCTGCTTGCCCTGCTGCTCCGTCATCAGGTCGCTGTCAAGCTTGCCCTGAGTGCAATCCGTCCAAAGCCGATCAGCTATGGCGCCGTACTCACCCAGGAGGTCAACCGCAATCATGTTGATCCGGCACTGATGGACTTAAAATATGAAAAACTGTTTCTCAAAAATAAACGCGGACAGGAGCTGACAGCACGTCTGTACCTGGCTCCCTCCCAGACCGACCGCTACATTCTGTTCCTGCACGCCTACAACTATCCGTGGGTCGGCGTGCTCAAGTATCTGCCGATGCTGCGCGACCTTGGATTTAACATCCTTGTCCCAGACCAGCAGGCACAGGGCGAAAGCCAAGGCGATTTTATCACCTTCGGTACGCTGGAAAGCGACGACAGTCTGGAGTGGCTGGGCGAAATCCGCCGCTATGCACAGCTGAGCGGATTTGAGCGGGCGCGCATCGGCGTGATGGGCGAGTCGATGGGCGCGGTCACAGCACTGCTGACCATGGCAAAAGCCAATTCTCCCAGCGTCAAAATGGAGGACAAACCGTTGTTTTGTGTGGCGGACTGTCCCTTCTCCAACTTTGACAGCCTGATGGAGCTGCGCGTAGAAAAGCACGGCGGCAAAAATGCGCTGCGTCTGCTGCCGCTGGTCAAGTCGATCATCAAATCCCGCAGCGGCGCGGATATGGACGAGGTCAACACCGTCAAAGCAGCTGCTGCTATCCGCGTACCGGTGCTGTTGTTCCACGGCACCGACGATCCGCTGGTTCCTGCCTCGATGAGCCAGGAGATTGCCGCTGCCAATCCCAATATCAAGCTTTGTCTGATCGAGGGCGCCAAGCACATCAACTGCTACGCCACCGATCCCAAGGAATACCGCCGCCAGTTTGTCGAGCTGCTCAAACAGGTTCAGTTTGAAAACGAAACCTCCGAGGAGTTTGCGGTCTATCTTTAATAGGAAGAAAAAAAGGTTCGGGAATATTTCCCGAACCTTTTTGTTTTGTTCTTTTCTTGATAGGAAGGAAGTTTATTTGCGCTGTGTCAGCGAACCTCCCACTTTTTTGCCAGAATCCGATAGATGCCGCCGGTCGTCTGCTGCTCAAACAGCCGATAGCCGTCCAGCTTTGCCAATGTTCGCTCGAACATCGTCCGCTCGTTGAGCAGGTCGCTTTGCTCCAGCGGAGCATAAGCATAGTCGCCGGGCTGCAGAAAGCCCCGTTTTCTCGCAGCAAAGTTTTGCTCGAGCAGTTCCTCCTTGGCCTCCCGATCAAAGATTTCATAGAAGCCGCAGACCTCGGCGCCGACCGGATTATCAAAGTAGTTGAGCGAAAAGGAGATCGCCGCTACACCTGAAAAGCAGAATTTGCGCGTCACATTGCGCTCCTTCTGACGGTCATACATCTTTAAATGGTAGCTGAGCTTGGTTTTCTGACATTTAGGTGTGATCTTCAGCTTGGTCAGTCTGGCATCGTGGGTCACCATGAGTTGTTTTGACAGAACCATCGTTTCCTCCTTTGTGCGTCGGGGATTATCCATACAGTGGAATCATCATCGCATAGGGCGCCGTAAACACTGCCAGCGCCAGACTGAGCTTGTGAATCTGCACGGCGGTCAGCTCCTGCCTGCCAAAGGACAGCTTCCGATTGAAAAAATAGATCAACACGCCGCTGAGCAGCACTCCTGGGATAGAAATGATGGTCGTACCTGGAAAGAGGATGGTGTTCAGCGGCGAACCCACCGCATCCAGTAGCAGCATGATCGCCAGAATGAGTGCCGCACCCAGAAAGTCGCTGACAAAGCCGATCAGCCACACCTTGACGATGGAACGCTTCCACACGGCAAACGCTTGTCCGATGTGCAGCACCTTGAGCGCGATCACCAGCACCAGCGTGTCGATGACAAAGTTTGCCGGCAGAATAATGAGCCAGATCACCGTCGGCCACAGCCAGAACAGCCAGATAGGAAACAGAATGTTGTAGAGCTTCAGGTTGTTTTTTGTCATGAGGGTACCCTCCTTCCTCATTCACAAAAAAGTTTCTTTCTATCCTTATTCTACCACAGATTCTGCCGGCTGTCCAGCCATTTCGCCAGAAAATACGGTACAAGTAAAATTATTCTGCCCGTTCGCTTCCGTAGGCGACCAGCGGGTCCTCCCTATGCACTCCCAGCGACAAGGTGTAGTACATCACCACGCCGTCAAATTCGGCGCGATATTCCCACACCTCATCGCTGTCCACCGATTCCAATCTGCCAAGCAGCTGTCCTTTTTGGACAATCTGACCCTCTTTGATTGCTGGATACCAAAATCCGTCCGCCTTTGCTTGCTCATACACTGCGCGGACGATTTCCCGCTGCTCTGATTTGGTCGGTTGCTCCGGCAGCATCTGTAAAAATCCCATCAGCTCATATACATTTTCGAGGCACTGGTTCACTTCCTCCTCCGACCAACGGCCCAGACCGCCTCGTTCCACCAACAGACCTGGGATTCCCCGCTGTGCAGCCCAGCTGTACAGCCCGTTTTTACTGGTGGAGCACACCCGCATCGTCAGCGACAGCGACGATGCCGCTGCACGGGAAAGGCTGCAAACCTCCTCTCCTGCTGCCGTCGGAAAGAATGCCAGCGGAACAATCTGCTCATTGATGTCCGCTCCATGCAGATCCAGCAGGAAATCTGCCAATGGATACAGCTGCGCTTCGATTGCCCAGGCAATCCGTTCGGACAGCGTGCCGTCCTCCTTTCCAGGAAAAACACGGTTGAGATTCTTGCCGTCCTCCGGCACCAGCTGCTTTGCTCCTGCCAGAAAACCGGAGCGGTTTACCAGCGGCAGGATGATCACCTGTCCGCACAGTCCCTTTGGCTGGATCTGTTCGGTCAGACGGCGCATCGCCTGAATGCCCACATATTCGCACCCATGAACGCCCGCCGTGATCAGCAGTGTTTTGCCCTCCTTCTCTCCACAGACAGCCATCCCTAGCAGCGGCATCCCGCCTTTGATGGGCATCGAAAACGCCTTCTTTTCGCCGCGTTCCAGTTTTTCTCCACAAACAATCATGCACATACTCCTTCCACGTCCTAGTTAGTTTATGCTAATTCAATGATAACCTCTTTACAACTTTCTGTCAAGCATTTCATGGGATTGCAAAAAAACTAAAAATAGTGTATCATGTAAAAACATGGGTACAAAAAATAAAAGGGGTGTGTTTTTATGTTGAAATCGTTTGTCCACTACTACAAACCACACTGGAAGCTGTTTTTGCTGGACATGGTGTGCGCGCTGATTGCGGCCAGCTGCGATCTGATGTATCCGGTCATCTCCCGTGATATTATCAACACCTACATTCCAGACAAAAACCTTCAGCTGATCCTGAGCTGGTCGGCTGCGTTGCTGGTCATCTACATCATCCAGACCATCATGCAGTACATCATGCAGTATCAGGGACATGTTGTCGGTGTACGGATGCAGGCAGATATGCGCCGCGACGTCTTTGAACACCTGCAGAAGCTGCCGTTTTCCTACTTTGACGAGCACAAAACCGGTGTCATCATGTCCCGTATCGTCAACGACCTGATGGACATCTCCGAGTTTGCTCACCACGGTCCTGAGGACCTGTTTATCTCGCTGGTCACCATTCTGGGTTCGTTCATTATCCTCTGTACCGTCAACGTTCCGCTGACCCTGATCACCTTTGCAGTGCTGCCGTTCCTGGTGCTGTTCATCGTCAAAAAGCGCACTGCAATGACCATCGCTTTCCGCAAAAACCGTATCGAGATCGCCGAGGTCAACGCCAGCCTGGAAAACTCGATTGCCGGCATCCGTGTTGCCCGTGCCTTCACCGGAGAAGCGGAAGAGGAAAAGAAATTTGCTGAAAACAACCAGCGCTATGTCACTGTGCGGGAACGTTCCTACCGCGTCATGGCGGAATTCTTCTCCGGCACCAACATTCTGACCTCGCTGATGAACGTCGTCATCCTCGCCGGCGGCGGCTATTGTGTCTACCGCGGTGTCATCAGTGTCGGCGACATGGTCGCATACATGCTGTTTATCAACATGTTTGTTGCGCCGATCAAAAAGCTGATCCAGTTTGTCGAGATGTTCCAGAACGCCATCACCGGTTACGTCCGCTTCAAAGAGCTGATGGACGTAGAGCCGGAGGAAGAGGACCCCAGCGCACAGCCGCTCGGCGATGTCCGCGGACACATCACCTTCGACAATGTCACCTTCCACTATGACGAAGGCAAAGAGGTTCTTTCCAACATTTCGATCGACTTCCCAGAGGGCAAGATGGTCGCTATCGTCGGTCCTTCGGGCGGCGGCAAGACCACCCTGTGCCATCTGATTCCTCGTTTTTATGAGGTAACCGGCGGTTCCATCTCGATCGACGGTCACGACATCCGCAATGTCACTCGCGACTCTCTGCGCCAGAAAATCGGTATTGTACAGCAGGATGTGTTCCTCTTTACCGGCACCATCTTCGACAATATCGCCTACGGCAAGCTGGGTGCTTCCCGCGAGGAGGTCATCGAAGCTGCCAAGAAAGCAAACATTCACGACTACATCATGACCCTGCCGGAAGGATACGACACCTTTGTCGGTGAACGCGGCGTCAAGCTGTCCGGCGGTCAGAAACAGCGAATCTCGATTGCGCGCGTCTTCTTGAAGAATCCACCGATTCTGGTATTGGACGAGGCAACCTCCGCACTGGACAACGTCACCGAAAATTACATCCAGGATTCGCTGGACGAGCTGTGCAAGAACCGTACCACCATCGTGGTTGCACACCGTCTGTCCACCATCAAAAACGCTGACGAGATCATCGTCATGGACCGCAGCGGTATTCAGGAGCGCGGTACTCACACTGAACTTCTGGAAAAGGACAACGGCATCTACCGCGAACTGTACGAGGCACAATTTGCGAGAATCTAGTATTCAAAAAACCTCCTTCTGCAAACAGAAGGAGGTTTTTTTATTCTTCCAGTTTCTTTTGTTTATTGCGGAAACGAACACCCTGCCGCAGCAGCACCAGACCCAGTGCATACAGGATCAGCGGCAGCCACAGAAACTGCGGCTCTCCCTCTGCTATCCACCCAATCGTCTCGAACAATCCAATCGCAAATTCCAGCCCTGACACCGCAAAAAACATCCTTGCAATCTTTCCATAGTGCTGTGCCTTTGACGCAGAATCGGTGTACAGCTCAAAACTGCCCTCGCTTGCCTTTCTGCGCAAAAACACCCAGACGCCCCACTCCTGCACGATCTCAACGCCCATCTCTTCCTGTAAAAAGGAGAAATAGTTTTGCTTTTCTTTGGCATTTCGCGGCAGCAGCTCCACCTGATAGAGATACTCCCGCTCCGCTGTTTTCTCGAAGGTATAGCGTCCGGCAAAAAAGCTGCTCATGCTCCAGCCTTGGGCAGCCATCTCGTTGAGCCATTGCTCCTCTTTGTCCTTATCAAAGAGAAATCTCCATCGAATCAGTTTTTCTTTCATTGTCCTGCCTCCTCCATCAAACGGCTGTTCTCCAGCATCTCCCGCAGTCGTCCACACTCTGCCAAAAAGGCACAACGCCCTTGTTCGGTAATCAGATATTCCTTTTTCTTGCGCGAGTCATTCTGCTGGCTGTACAGCGAAATCCACCCGCGCTCCTCCAAGGTTTTCAGCGCACCATACAATGTCCCTGCGCCCAATGTGAGCCTGCCGCCGGTCAGCTGCTCGACCTCCTGGATGATTCCATAGCCGTGTTTTGGTTCCCGCAGTGCCAGCAGCACATAAAACAGCGCATCGGTCAGCGGCTGCATTCTCTCCATCCTATCACCTCCAATATATCAGTTGACGATATATCATGGTTATAATATATCATCTTCCGATATATTTGTCAACTTCCTTTTCCTTTTTCTT
>NZ_CALXIN010000069.1 GCF_944388365.1 uncultured Negativibacillus sp.
TGGTCGCCCAGAGTACGCAGGCTGTCCGAAGCGGTATCCTTGAGGATTGCATGGATATAGCGTACGCCTTTGACGGTGACGGTATTTTTAAACAGCTCCTTGATCTTGCCGTTTGCAAGCTGTGCCTGCAGGGATTCGATCTCTCTTGCCTGTGCTTTCAGTTCCTTTGCAACTGCCTGTGCCTTGGCAACAACCTCTGCCTGACCAGCTGCTTTAAACTCGGAAGCGACTGCGCCGATGATACCCTCTGCGTTATTCAGCAGTTCCAGCACGCCCATGCCGGTTGCTGCCTCAATACGTCTGACACCTGCTGCAACCGAGGACTCGGAGATGATCTTAAAGGTACCGATCTCGCAGGTATTGTGAACATGGGTACCGCCGCAGAACTCAACCGAGTCGCCCATGGTGCAGACGCGGACGATGTCGCCGTATTTCTCACCGAACAGTGCCATTGCACCTTTGTTCTTGGCTTCTGCGATTGGAAGCTCCTCGATAACAACCGGATTGCCTTCCAGAATCATCTTGTTGACCAGATCCTGAGTCTTTGCAATCTCCTCGGCGGTCATTGCGGAGAAGTGGCTGAAGTCGAAGCGGCAGCGGTGCTCATCATAGTAGGAACCTGCCTGATGAACATGGGTGCCCAGTACCTCTCGCAGTGCCAGCTGAAGCAGGTGGCAGACCGAGTGGTTGGACATGATGCGTCTGCGGCGCAGTGCATCTACCTTGGCGCAGACGGTATCACCGGTATTGATGCTGCCGCTGGTCATGGTACCAATGTGCATGAAATGGCCTTCGTGGTCCTTCTTGGTGTCCTGTACGGTAAAGACATTGTCTCCGCAGACGATGACGCCGGTATCGCCCACCTGACCGCCGGATTCGCCATAGAAGGAAGTCTGATTGAGGATGAGGGTTGCGCTCTGGCCTTCCTCTACGCCGTCAGCAAAGCTGCCGTCGCAAATAACAGCCATCACCGAAGCTTCCTGCTCAAGGGTCTGGTAGCCAGTGAAGGTGGTTGCGCTCAGCGCGGTCAGGTCGATGGAATCGGTGCTCCAACCGCTGACATCCTTTCTTGCCTCTCTTGCACGGACGCGCTGTTCATTCATCAGACGGGTGAATTCCTCCTCGTCGATGGTGATATTCTGTTCGCCCAGAATCTCACGGGTCAGGTCGATTGGGAAGCCGAAGGTATCGTACAGACGGAAAGCATCCTCACCGGAGAGCACGCCGCCCTTGCCGTCGAAGGAAGCGATCATCTGCTGAAGCTGCTCCATACCCTGGTCGATGGTCTTCTGGAAACGCTCTTCCTCTGCTTTGATAACCTTAACGATATAGTCCTCGTTTTCACGCAGTTCCGGATATGCGCCCTCGTTTTCCTGGATAACTGTTCTTGCAACTTCGTGCAGGAAGGTTCCCTGGATGCCGAGCAGTCTGCCGTGACGGGCAGCGCGGCGGAGCAGTCTTCTCAAAACGTAGCCTCTGCCCTCGTTGGATGGCAGGATGCCGTCGCCGATCATGAAGGTAGTAGAACGGATGTGGTCGGTGATGACGCGCAGCGAGATGTCCTTCTTCTCGTCCTGCTTGTATTCGACGTTTGCGATGCGACAGATGTGTTTCATGATGTTCTGAACGGTATCTACCTCAAAGAGGTTGCCGACATTCTGCATAACGCAAGCCAGACGCTCCAGACCCATACCGGTGTCGATGTTTGGCTTTGGCATACGCTCATAATGTCCGTTGCCGTCCGAGTCAAACTGGGAGAATACCAGGTTCCAGATCTCCATGAAGCGGTCGCAGTCACATCCGACCTTGCACTCCGGACGTCCACAGCCGACGCCTTCGCCGCGGTCAAAGTAGATCTCCGAGCAAGGACCGCATGGGCCGGAGCCGTGCTCCCAGAAGTTGTCCTCTTTGCCAAAGCGAACGATGCGCTCCGGTGGGATGCCGACCTTTTCGGTCCAGATCTGTGCAGCTTCGTCGTCCTCTTCATAGACGGAAATCCACAGCTTGTCTGCCGGAATCTCCAGCACCTTGGTCAGAAATTCCCATGCCCATGCGGTTGCCTCTGCCTTGAAGTAGTCCCCGAAGGAGAAGTTGCCCAGCATTTCAAAGTAGGTGCCGTGGCGGTCGTCGTGGCCGACGCTGTCGATATCAGGGGTACGGATACATTTCTGGCAGGTGGTGACACGATGGTTCGGAGGTGTCTCCAGTCCCAGGAAGTATTTTTTCAGCGGCGCCATGCCGGAGTTAATCAGCAAGAGGCTCTTGTCGTTTTTCGGCACAAGCGAGGAGCTTGGCAGACGTGTATGACCCTTGCTTTCAAAGAAGGAAAGGAACTGTTCGCGCAGTTCGTTAAGTCCTGTCCATTTCATCGGTGTTCATTCTCCTTTTACATCCAGTTTTCATACTTTTCTCTTGGCAGGGTGAAAAATCATCGGGCGAAATAAAAAAACAAAGCCCCCGTCCCGATTGGGACGAGGGCTAAAAAACTCCCGTGGTACCACCCAAATTGCAGAAGAAATTTCCTCTGCCGCTTTGCGTTTCCGTTAACGCCGGAACGACGTGCGGCTCCTCACCGCCAGCTCCAAGATGGCGCTCCTGCTTCGATTGCGGCAAAACCTTTCAGCCGATGGGTTTTTTCTCTGTTGGCCGTTTTCCACAGGATTGATCTTTTCCCTGCCTTTTTACGCTTCAAATTATAATCTTCCCCCTATCGCTTGTCAAGCATCTTCTGCACTTTTTGGCAGATATGCTGCTGTGTCCGTTTATTTTGCCTGCCGGCTTTGTGGATTCGCAGAGGAAAGCACCGTCTTTGCAAAGTCCAGCAGTCCCAAGGTTTCCGGCTTGTCCTCCGCCTTCTTTTCGTCCTCTTTCTGCTGTGTGTTTTTTTGCAGCAATTCCAGCAGTGCAAAGCGCGGCTCATACTTTGGAGAGGAGTTTAACACCCGCAGCTGTGCGGCAGAAAAATCCGTTTCTACCGGTTCCTCAAAAGCCATCGGCAGACACATCTGCGGAAACAGTACGCACCACCAGTTGTGGCCCTGTCCGCTGCCAAGACAAAAGCGCACTGCGCGGTATTCTCCAGCCGGCATGGTAAAGTCCTCATACTCGCGGGTATCAAAGTACATAGTGGTGATGCAGGCAGTGACCTTTTGGGTGCTGCCGTTCTGATATACTTCGTCCTGCGCTGCCTCCACCAGCTGCGGCAGCAGTTCTTCTGCCTGCACCAGCAGCTCTTCCATACTGTCGCAGTCCTGCCCTAATCCAAGCTCGTGGGCGGTTTTCAGCACGCGGTCGCGCACCTTCAATTTCAGCGCCTGGTCCTCGTCGCTGTCCGAATTTGCCAGAATATGCAGCCGCAGCACTCCATCGTACAGCTCCTCACACCCTTTTGCAAAGACGGCGCTGTCAACGGCGGTCACCAGCATCAGGTTACATAAAAACACCATCGCCACTGCCATCCAGAAATGTTTGCCTTTGGAATGTATCTTCATCTTGAAATTGTCCTTCATTTTGTTTTCCTCCGATGTCTTTTTGGTTTGCTGTCCAAATTCTGCCCCTGCTTTCCAGAATTATGCAGCGATGGATTTATTTTCTGCAAACTGTGCAAAATACAGGACAAAGCGGGCGGAAGATGGTATAATTGTTGATAATAGATTTACTTTTTCAGAAACGCCCCTAAAACCGAAACACCGCGGTTTGATTGGGAGAAAACAAGAGAAGGGGGACTTCTTTGATGTATAGCAATCTGTTTGACAGCCACGTTCATTCGGATAATTCCCACGATGGGGAACACTCGATCAGCTTTCTGTGTGAGCACGCCCAGCAGAAAAACCTGATGGGCATCTGCATCACCGACCACTATGAATTAAATCTCAATTTGGATCAGGCGGATATCTGTCTGCGCAACTCCTTTATGGAAACAGGCCGCGCACGCCAGGCCTTTGACCAACGTCTGCTGGTTGCCAGCGGCATCGAGATGGGACAGGCCACCCGCAATATCGAAAAAGCGGAATCGGTGCTGCGCAAATACCGCTTTGACTTTGTCATCGGCTCGCTGCACTGCGACCGCTACATGGACGACTATGCCTACGTCGATTTTTCGGGACTCAATGTCGAACTGGTTTTACAGCACTACTATGAGGAAATGCTGGAGCTGTGCCAGTGGGGCGCCTTTGACACTCTGGCGCACATGACCTATCCGCTGCGTTACATCACCGGACAGTATCATATTCAGGTCGATATGAGCCAGTATCGGGACCTGATCGCCGAAATTCTGCGCACGCTGGCCGACAATGGACTGGGTCTGGAGATCAACACCGCCGGTCTGCGCCGCGAAATCAGTCAGACCTCGCCGACGCTGGAATATGTCAAGCTGTTCCGCGACCTCGGCGGCGAGATCCTCACCTTTGGTTCGGACGCACACCGTGCCCAGGACCTTGGTGCAGGCATCGAGTGCGCGATGGATATGGCAAAGGAAGCGGGCTTCTCCTACTTTGCCTTCTTTAAAAAGCGTAATCCACGCATGCTTCGCCTGCTGTAATGCAGGGAGAAACTGCTTACAAACCGGAGGTTTTGTCCCATGTCAACTTCTCAAAAAGAATATAAAGATACACCGATTGTGATGGTGAAGGCACAGGACTACCAGCCGCAGACCATCGACAGAGCGGTCGAGCGGCTGTGGAAGGAGCTTTGCATCGACCCTTCCCTGTTTTGCGGAAAAAAGGTGCTGGTAAAGCCAAACCTGCTGATGCGCCGCCGTCCCGAGGAAGCGACCACCACCCATCCGCAGGTGGTGCGCGCCGTCGTTGAACAGATCAAGCGCGCCCATCCTGCCCAGATTGTCATCGCCGACTCTCCTGGCGGACTGTATAATCCCACCCAACTGCGCGCCATCTACACCACCTGTGGAATGCAGCAAGCCGCCGACCAGACCGGTGCCGTCCTCAATTTCGACACCGGCAGCGGCGCTGTCGCGGTACAGCAGGGAAAACTCTGCTCCGAATTTAATCTGATCGACCCTGTGCGTCAGGCAGATGTAATCGTATCGGTGGGCAAGCTCAAAACTCACTGTATGACCGGTCTGTCCGGCGGCGTTAAAAACCTGTTTGGCTGCATCCCTGGTCTGCAAAAGCCGCAGCTGCACTACCGTTTCCAGAACAAAAACGATTTCGCCGGTATGCTGGTCGACCTGTGCCAGACGGTCGCTCCTGTGCTGACGGTGATGGATGCAGTCGAGTCGATGGAGGGCAACGGTCCTTCGGGCGGTACAATGCGCAAAACCAACTGCCTGATCGCCTCGCAGAGTCCCTTCTGTCTGGACCGCTTTCTGTGCGCGCTGATTGCTATGACGCCGCAGCAGGTTCCCACCGTCCAAAGCTGCATCGAGCGCGGACTGTGCCCGCAAAATGACGCCGACCTGCTGATTATAAACCCCGATGCTCTGCCCTGCCAGATTGCAGACTTCCAGCATCCGCGCTCCACGACCATCGACTTTTCCGGCAATGTGCCGCGCTTTTTGCAGCCTGCCGTGCGCTTTGGCGCAAAACATCTGCTTGCGCCAAAGCCGCGCATCGATCTGGACAAGTGCATCGGCTGCGGCAAGTGTGCCGAGAGCTGCCCGCCGCATACCATCCAGATTCAAAACCACAAGGCGCACATCAATTACAAGCAGTGCATCCGCTGCTATTGCTGCCACGAGATGTGTCCGGTACGCGCCATCCACATCCGCGGGCGGAAATAACCCTGTGTAATCAAAAATAGAGGAGGAAGGACGGATGGAACAGATCACCATCGAAGCCCCCTGTAAAATCAATCTCTCGCTGGACATCGTCGGGAAGCTCCCCAACGGCTATCACGAGATGGACATGGTGATGCAGACGGTCAGCCTGTATGACACACTGACCCTTTCGCTGCACCCTGGTAAGCCTCAAATCACCATGAGCTGTACAGTGGAGAGCGGCGCCGCACTTGCCTGTGACGAGACAAACATCGCTGTCCGCTGTGCCCGCGCCTTTTTTGAAAAAAACGGTATTCCTTTGTCGGGAAGCCTGCACATCGACCTTGTCAAGCGCATCCCAATGATGGCAGGACTTGGCGGCGGCAGCGCCGACGGTGCTGGCGTACTCGCCGGACTGGATCTTCTGACCGGCGCAGGCTGTTCGCTCGAACAGCTCGAATCGATCGGACTTGCCATCGGAGCGGACATTCCCTTTTGTCTGCGCGGCGGTACTCAGCGTGCGCAGGGCATCGGAGAGGATTTTTCTCTGTTGCCGCCGATGCCGGACTGTCCCATTGTCATCATCAAGCCGCGCTTTGGCATCAGCACAAAGGCCGCCTTTGCCCGCTGTGACACTGCTCCCTATACACATGCCGATGTGCAGAAGATGATCGCTGCACTGTCCACCGGCAAAACAGAAGCCATCGCCGGTGCCATGCAGAACGTCTTTGAAGAGCTTTGCTCCGAACAGGAGAAGCAGCAGCTGCATGATTGCCGTCAGCTGCTGTTGCAAAACGGTGCGCTCGGCGCTCTGCTCAGCGGCAGCGGCAGCGCACTGTTTGGACTGTTTGACAGTCCTCAGCGCGCTCTGCGCTGCACCGATCTGCTGCAAAATCATCCCCTGCTGGAGGGTGCGTTTCTGTGTCGCCCCGTCAGCACCGGTGCATTTTCATTTTAAACCCCAATTCTTTGCCGAAAGGATGTTGTGTTATGAATTCTGTCGTCCGTCTTTGCTGCTGCGTCAACCGCGTCGGCAGCGGCAATCCGCAGTTCTGCGGAGAATCAATCTGTGACCTTTTGGAAGAAAGCGGCAATCTGAACGCCGATCTGATGCTCTTTCCTCGTCTGGCACTGTGTCCGCCTTCCTCGGGCGCACTGCTGCACAGTGCAGCGGTCGCCCATCTGTGCGAGGAACAGCTCGATCAGATCCGCTCTGCCTCCGCCCAGAACCACAGCTGTATCATTGTCGGACTTGTTAAAAATATCTACGGCAAAAACACCGATGTCATCGCCGTTGTACAGGACGGTGAAGTGGTTTGCTACCTGCCTGCTGCCGGTTACGGACCGCTGTGTTCGGTCGATCCGGTCGAAGGCTACTACACCGATGACCGCAATGGCCTTCTGCGCAGCTGGGACACCCTGTTTCACTGTTCACAGCTGAGCTTCTGCATCTGTCCATGTCCGGTCAGTGACCTTGCGCTGCATCTGCCGCGCTTAGTAAAAACCGGCTGTCAGGCGGTGCTGGTTCCTTGCTATGAGCCTGCCTATGCAGAAACGGCACAGAAGGAACTGCGTCTGGTGCAGTCACTGAGCGAAACCTTTGGCATCGCTATCGCCTTTGTCCGCGGCGGACAGGGCGACACCTCCAGTCCGCTGGCATTTCAGGGACATGCCGCCATCTGTGAATGCGGACAGATGCTGGCTAACCACACCGGCGAAAGCTTTGAGGACGGCACCCATGCGCTGGAAAGCTTTGCCTTCTGCCGTGACCTCGACTGTGATATTCTGAGCGCAAGCCAGCGCTTCTCCGCGGTACGTCAGCCTGATATTATCCTCCGTGAAACCGAGGGCAAAAAAGGTCTGATGCGCACCGTTCACTCCGATCCTTTCCTGCCATGCGAGGGCAAGGAGGCCGAGGAATATCTGCAAACCCTGTTTGATTTTCAGGTACAGAGTCTGGTTGCCCGCGTCATCAACACCGGTCTGCATCATCTGGTGCTGGGTGTATCGGGTGGATTGGACTCCACGCTGGCGCTGTTGGTCAGCCACCAGGCACTTCGTCAGCTGGAGCTGCCCGATAAAAACCTCATCGCCATCACCATGCCTGGCTTTGGCACCAGCGACCGCACCTACTACAACGCTTTGAGCCTGATCTCGGCGCTGGGTGCAGAAAATCGGGACATCTCGATCAAGGCGTCGGTACTGCAGCACTTCGAGGACATCGGCCATGATCCTTCGCTGCGGGACGTCACCTACGAAAATGCGCAGGCCCGTGAGCGCACCCAGATCCTGATGGATGTTGCCAACAGCTGCCGCGGTCTGGTCGTCGGCACCGGCGACATGTCCGAGGATGCGCTGGGCTGGTGCACCTTCGGCGGCGACCACCTGGCAAACTACAACGTCAACGTCTGTCTGACCAAGACGATGATCCGCAAGATGGTCACCTTCCTGTGCGGACGGTTTGAGGAAAACGTCGGCAGCATCCTGCGCGACATTGTGGATACACCGGTCAGCCCTGAGCTGCTGCCGCCGGACGAGAGCGGCAAGATTCAGCAGAAAACCGAGGATATTCTGGGCAGCTACGACCTGCACGACTTTTTCCTGTACTATCTGCTGCGCTACAACTTCCCGCCGCGCAAGCTGTATTACTACGCCTGCCTTGCCTTTTCCGGCATCTTCTCCTCGTCCTACATCCTGGAAAAGCTCAAGGTTTTCCTCAACCGCTTCTTTGCCGGACAGTTTAAACGCAGCTGCTCCCCAGACAGCGCCGACATCACCGAGGTTTGCCTCTCCCGCTACCCTATTCCATCCGACGCATCCGCACAGGCGCTGCTTTCCGACCTTGCTGAGATTCGCTGATTTGAAAACTCCCCAAAGACCTGCCCCTAAAAAGGCAGGTCTTTTTTTTGTAAATCAGAAAATGTTTTCTTTTTTGTCTTTTAATAATGCGATGAACACCATTTTCTTTCCGGTCAAAGCGGTTGTTTATCCTTTTTTCTGCCATCTTTTTCCTGTGTCGGCACAGGTTTAGGCAGAGTTTTTGCTTTGCCCGTTTACAACCTTTCCCCAAATAGGTTATAATGGTGATGTATGTATTAAAAATCAACGCACCTTTTACGGGAAGGAGGAGAGGCTTTGTCTTTTCTCAATCGCCTGCTGGCCGCCGGCTGTGCAGCGTGGATGATGCTCGGCTCCACCGGCTGTTCCCGCCTGCAAACCTCGATCGAAGATCTGATGAGCCCGCCGGTGCTCACCCAGGAACAGGCAGAAATCCGCAATGCACTGTCCCGCGTTTCGGGTGACAGCAACATTAAATACAAATATCCACAGAGCGGCGACTACCGCTCCTCGTTTATCTTTTATGACATCGACAGCGATGGCAGCGAGGAAGCACTGGTCTTTTACCAGAGTTCTTCCAAAGGAGATGCCACCTGGATCAATATTCTCGACCGCGACAGCAGCGGACAGTGGATCTCGGTCTGCGAAACTCCTGCACCGGATTCGACCACCAACATCGACTTTGTCTCGTTTGAACACCTGCTGGACAGCAAAACCATCAGCCTGGTCATCGGCTGGGAGGATACCCGCAGCAGCAAGACCATCATCGCTTATAACTATCAGAATGGTCGTCTGCTGTCGATGTATGAACGGGAATACGACGAGGTTGCTATCACGGATCTGGATGAAAACGGAACCACCGACCTGGTACTGTTCACCCAGCAGCCGCAGTCCACACTGGTTTTTCTTGCCTGCTGCACCGAAAACGGCTTTGAAACGGTCGATTCAGCGACTCTGTCTCACAGCATCGTCAGCTTTGACAGCATTCAGGCAGGGAAAACACACGACGGTCAAAGAGCTTTGTTCTTGGACAGCACCGTCGATCTGTATGAAACCTCCTTTCAGGTCACCGATGTCATCGGTGCACGGCTGAGAGAGGATGGCTCACCGGCGTTGACAAACCTTCTGGATACACCACAGACCTCTTTGTCGCAGAACACCTTGCGTCCGGCACAGAATCTCTTCTGCCGCGACATCGACAACGACGGCACCATCGAGATTCCAACCTTATCGCCGCTGCCTGGCTATGAGGATGCTTTGGACGAGGACACTCTGTTTTTGACCACCTACAATCGCTTGGATACCACTTCGGGACAACTGATTGCCAAGCAGAGCGGCGTCATCAACACCCAGCACCGCTACATGATTGTCTTTCCACAGC
>NZ_CALXIN010000070.1 GCF_944388365.1 uncultured Negativibacillus sp.
GGTTGCCTTTTTGGCATAAAAATCACCCCACTTGTTATTCAGTATACCATACTGTCTAACAAATGGGGTGCAGTTCACAGCGGACGGCAAGCCGTTTTTTTATCTTTTACAGCCAGCTGGAAAACTGGTCGATCAGCTGCTGGCAGTCATCGAACAGGCGGCAGAGGTGAAATCCATCGCACACCGCGTGGTGTACCTGCACCGACAGCGGCAGCAGCGTTCTGCCGTCCCGCTCAAAGTATCGCCCGATGGTGAAGATGGGCAGCAGAAAGCGGCGGGCATCGGGCAGGTCCAGATGAAATTCACTGAAGCTGCGCCACGGCAGACAGGAGATGTCGAAGGTTTGTCCGGCAGGCTTTGCCACCATGGCATGACAGCCGCCGAAGTTTTTCACATCTTCCAGGTAGCTTTGTTGAAAATCTGCAAAGCAGTCGGTATAGCCGGTCCACAGGCAGGAGAAGGTTTCGGTGTCCTGATGAAAGATGGTGTAGGACGGGTCCAGCCTGTCATAATAGAACAGCCGTCCCTGCTCGTCCAGCGACATCCGAAATTCCGCGCGGGCATTGACGCAGCGCGCCAGCAGGTAGATGACCGCCGGATAAAACTTTCCGCCCTTTGCCTTGAGTGCGGGCAGAAATTCGGTGATATCCAGCGTGTCGGTCATGCCGTAGCGGCAGTTGACCGCGTCGAGATAGTGGCGGAAGTGTTCGCTTCGCGCCCAGTGTTCCATATCCACATAGGTGACAGACATACACAGGCTCCTTCTTGTTTAAAACATTCCTTCGACGTTGATGTCGTTGTCCACATACATCAATACGGCGCTCTGTGCGCCAAGCAGGCCGTTCTGATAGCTGCCCAGCAGCAGATGAAGCTGGGCATCCTCAAAGCCAGGAGGCAGCGGCAGCGACTTTTCGCTCTGGGAGCGGTTGATTGCCACCAGCAGCTTTTTGGTGCCGCTGATGCGCAGATAGGCGCACAGGTCGCTGTCCACCACCAGCGGCAGGAAGTCCGCTTCGGTGAGAAACGGCATCGACAGCCGCAGCTGACCCAGCCTTGCAAACCAGTCGACCAGCTCGTGATTTTCGTTGCCCCAAGGGTAACAGCAGCGGTTAAACGGGTCGGCGTAGCCGCTGAGTCCTGCCTCATCGCCGTAGTACAGGCAGGGAATACCAGGCAGGAAGTATTGCAGGGTGGAAGCCAGCTTGAGCAGCACCTGACCGCGGGCATAGGCATCCAGCGGCAGATAGTGGTGCTGTGCCTGCCAGGGACGCTGTTTGCCCTCCATCGACTCGCCCACCAGCACGGTGATGGCGCGAGGCGTGTCGTGGGTGGACAGCGAGTTCATCATGGCGTGCATCGCAGGCTTGGGATAGTTTTCGATGATCGAGACCACTCCGTTTAAGAATTCGTCGTCGTGTCCGGTGAGGACATAGCCGAGCACGGCATTGCGGAACGGGTAGTTCATCACGCTGTCCAGCTGCTGTCCCAGCAGATAGCGGCGGCGGTTGCCATAGCTGATCTTGTTGGAGGCATCCTCCCAGACCTCGCCGATGACCACCTTGTCCTCGCCAAACGACTTGACCGTCTGATAGACGCGGTCGATGAAGGCGTCGGGCAGCTCGTCAGCCACATCCAGCCGGAAGCCGGAGGCGCCCAGCCGCAGCCATTTCGCCAGCACGCCGGTCCGAGGATTGCAGATAAAGTCGATATAGTCCGGCTGTGTCTCGCGGACGTTTGGCAGAGTGACAAAGCCCCACCAGCTTTCGTATTCATCGGGATAGCGCTTGAAGCTGTACCATTCGCGGTAGGGACTGTTGGGATCGCGGTAGGCGCCGCTGTGCTCGCCGTAGCGTCCGTCGCGGTTAAAGTAGACGCTGTCGCTGCCGGTGTGGCTGAACACGCCGTCGAGGATGACCGAGATGCCGCACTTTTTGGCCTCGGCACACAGCGCTGCAAAATCCTCCTCGGTGCCCAGCAGCGGGTCAATTTTGTTGTAGTCGGCGGTGTTGTAGCGGTGATTGGAGTGCGCCTCAAAGATTGGGTTCAGGTACAGGCAGGTGACGCCCAGCTTTTGCAGATAGGGCAGCTTCTGGGTGATGCCGATGAGGTCTCCGCCAAAGTAGTCGGAGTTGGTGATCTCGCCCTTTTCGTTTGGCAGATAGACCGGCAGAGCGCCCCAGTCATTGCGCAAAACGCGGTCGCTGGGAACATTTTGCTTTGGAGTGCCGGAGTTGCAGAAGCGGTCAGGGAAGATCTGATACATGATGCCATTGCCAAGGCTGTTCGGGCGGTGCATGCTGGGATCATAGACGGTCAGCTGCCAGTAGCGGTCGGTGTGCAGGCCCATGTCGCCGCGCATCGAGTCGTTGGCGTGGATGACGTGGGTCACGCCGCTGTGCTCAGTGACCCTGAAGTAGTAAAAGTAGAGTTTGGGACGGGTGGGAGTGAAGGTGACGGTGTAGCGGTTCAGGCGCAGATTGCCGCGCAGAAACTGCATGGGAAAGCTGCGGTCGGTTTCGCCGTCGCTGCACAGCACAAACTCCACCTTTTGAGGCAGCACGTCCTTGGGCAGATGGATGGAGAACTGGACCTGAGTCCCAGCGGCGACGGCGCCGAAGGGCTGCTTAAAAACGGACATCCGGCTGTCATAGATACAAAAATCCATACGTTCATTCCTTTCTGCGAGGAGCAAGATGAAAAAAATCCGGCGGGGCAATCCCGCCGGATGGCTGCGGTGTTGCCGCAGAGAAAGTTTGTTTAGTCGAGGTTCCAGATGTTGCGTGCATACTCATGGATTGCGCGGTCTGCACAGAAGTAGCCCGACTGAGCGATGTTGACAAGCGACATCTTCTGCCACTTCATCTGGTCGTTGCGGTAGGTGTCAAACGCCAGCCTGCGGGTCTTGTCGTAGGACTCAAAGTCGCGCAGCACCATATACGGGTCGCTGTTTTTGAGCGAGGAGGCAATCTGGTCGAAGCTGTCGCCGGCGATGTTCGAGCCGATCATGTCGATGGCCTGTTTGAGCACCGGATTGCTCAGATACAGCTCGTTTGGATAGTAGCCGCTGGCTTTGAGCTGGTTTACCTCAGGCGTGCGCATACCAAAGACAAAGATGTTGTCCTCACCGATCGCCTGACCGATCTCGACGTTGGCGCCGTCCCAGGTGCCGATGGTGACCGCACCGTTGAGCATCAGCTTCATGTTGCCGGTGCCGGAGGCCTCGGTGCCTGCCAGCGAGATCTGCTCGGAGATTTCACTTGCCGGCATCAGCAGTTCGGACAGGGTGACGCGGTAGTCCTCGAGGTAGACGATCTTGAGGATGTCGCGGGTCTGCGGGTCGTTTTCGATCATTTCGCCCAGGCTGCAGATAAACTTGATGATCTGTTTTGCCATGTAGTAGCCAGGAGCAGCCTTGGCGCCGAAGATGAAGGTGACCGGCGGGATGTCGGCGTGCGGATTCTGTTTGATCTCGTTGTACAGCGCCAGGATGTGCAGGGCGTTGAGGTGCTGACGCTTATACTCGTGCATACGTTTGACCTGTACATCGAAGATGGAGTTCGGGTCGATGACCTGACCGGTGTGCTCCTTGATATAGGCGGCAAAGTCCTGCTTGTTTGCCAGCTTGATTTTGGCAAGCTGCTCGAGCACCTGTTTGTCGTTCTGGTACGGCATCAGCTTTTGGAGCTGCTCCATGTCGTGCATAAAGCCGTCGCCGATCAAGTCCTTGATGTAGTTATTCAGGCGCGGATTGGACTGATACAGCCATCTGCGGGAGGCGATGCCGTTGGTGACATTTTTAAACTTATAAGGCTGAATCTTATAGAAGTCGTTGAACAGGTCGTTTTTGAGGATCTCACTGTGCAGCGAGGAAACGCCGTTGACGCTGTGGGAGCCAACGACCGAGAGGTTTGCCATGCGGATCGAGTGGTTGTCGATGATGGCCATGCGCGAGCAGGTGTAGCCGTCCAGATGGAACTGTTCCGCCAGCTGTTTGCAGAAGCGGTTGTTGATCTCGACGACGATCTGGTAGATTCTTGGCAGCAGGGTGCGGAACATGTCCTCGTTCCAGCACTCGAGCGCTTCGCTCATGACGGTGTGGTTGGTGTAGGCAAAGGTGTTGGAAACGATGGTCCATGCCTTATCCCACGGATAGCCGCACTCGTCGAGCAGGATGCGCATCAGCTCCGGAATTGCCAGCGCCGGATGGGTGTCGTTGATGTGGATGGCGTTTTTCTCGGCAAAGTTTTCCAGTGTGCCGTAGATCTCCATGTGGCGGCGGACGATGTCCGAGATGGAGGCTGCCACCAGGAAGTACTGCTGGCGCAGACGCAGGTTTTTGCCTGCCGGATGGTTGTCGTTTGGATAGAGCACCTTGCTGATGACCTCGGCGTTGGAAGCCTGACCCAGCGCATTGAGGTAGTCGCCGCGGTTAAATGCTTCCATATCCAGCGCAGGCTGTTTTGCACTCCAGACGCGCAGGAGGCTGACCGCCTTGCCGTCGTAGCCGGAGATCATGATGTCATAAGGCACCGCCTTGACGGTGGTGTAGTCCTTGTAGAGAACGTGATGATAGCCGTAGTCCCAGAACTCCTCGACGCAGCCGCCGAAGTTTATGTCGACGGTGTGTTCAGGGATGCATTCGAGCCATACATCGCCGCCAGGCAGCCAGTTGTCAGGCAGCTCGGTCTGCCAGCCGTCGATGATCTTCTGTTTGAAGATGCCAAACTCATAGAGGATGGAGTAGCCCATGGCAGGATAGCCGCAGGTGGCAAGCGCGTCCATAAAGCAGGCAGCCAGTCTGCCAAGTCCGCCGTTGCCAAGGCCGGCATCCGGTTCCAGCTCGAACAGGTTTTCCATCTTGACGCCCATCTCCTTGAGGGCGGTGGAAAATTCCGAGGCGATGTTGAGGTTGTAGATCGAGTTTTTCAGCGAGCGTCCCAGCAAAAATTCCATGCACAGATAGTAGGTCTGTTTGCGGCCCTTTGCCTTGGAATCCGCCATGAAGTGTCTGCGCTTTTCCTTGAGGATGCGGCGCACCAGGGAGGCAGATGCTTTATAGTAAACTTCATCGGGAGCAGTTTCAGGGGTCATGCCCAGCGATTCGATTTCCGCAGTCAGTTGTGCTTTGATCTGCGCAGCGGTCAGTTTAGCTTCCATAATGATTAACCACCATTTCTCCGCACAATAAATATTGTGAATAGACAGGGCGTTTTGGTGCGGACAAAACACCCGTACAAATATTGACAGAAGAATAAAGTAACATTATGATACTTTAAAAATTATAGTATATCGACCGGTCAAAAACAAGACGTTGTCCTCCAATTATGGCAGGATGAACAGAAACCAAAGGAAAAAATCACCTATCCTTCAAAAATTATGCAGTCTTTGGCGAAGAAACGGACAAAAAACAGAGGAAATTCTGCAATGCGACAAGGCAAGCCCCTTTACTTTGGCAAGCAAAATCATATATAATTAAAGAAACTGTCCTTGTGCGGACAGGGGATGAGATTTCAAAATTTTCCGGAGCGGATGGCTCCGCAGCGATAGATGGTTGTTAGGCAAAAACGGACAGAAAGGATGAGCTGTATGGCGGGACAGAACAAGATCAGAGTGGAGATTTGTGGTTCGAGATATGTGGTTTCCTCCACCGAATCGCCCGAATATGTAAAACGTCTGGTAAATTCCATCGAGAGCAAGGTGCAGTCGATCATGGATTCGGGCCAGAACGTCACCTTAAACGACGCCTATTTTCTGGCGCTGCTGGGATATGCGGATATGTACGAAAAAAGCGAACTCAACGCCGACCACATTCGCAGCCAGCTGACCGAATATCTGGAGGACTCGACCAAGGCAAAGCTGGAGGTGGACGAGTACCGCCGCGAAAACGAAAAATTAAAGCGGGAGATCGCCATTCTGCGCCAGAACTTAGGACGCGATCATTGAAGAGGCCCACTGGAGGATGCAGAGTTTGCCACCATGGACGGACTGCTCTTCCAGCCTGAAGAGGGCACAACCAATGAATATGGCGAGGACGAATATGAATATGACTATGCCGCCGAACAGCGGGAAAAGCAGCAGGACTAGGCGGCAGGGGAGAAGGCTATGCAGTATCAATTTCGGCAGGCACGGGCAGGTGATGTGGACGACATCATCGCCATCATCCAGGACCGCATCGACTGGATGGACCGCGAGGGCCTGTATCAGTGGAACAAAACCCATTATATGCAGCGGTATCCGCGGGAATATTTTCTGGAGCGCATCGGAGCCGGAGAGTTTTATCTGGCGCTGGACGGAGAAAATCCGGTGGGCGTGATGGCGCTGCTGACCGACGATCCGCGCTGGGAAGGCGAACAGCCCAAAAACTGCTACTATGTGCACCATCTGGCGGCAAAGGTATCGGCAAAAGGTGCTGGAAAGCAGATGCTCGGCTTTTGTGAGGAGCTGTCCCGTCGGGAAGGCCGGTCGGTGGTGCGGCTGGACTGCCAGCAGGGCAATGAGAAGCTCAATGCCTTTTATGAGGCGTTGGGCTATCGTTATGTCGGTCCGATGGTCGAGGGCGAATACGAGGGATTCAAGCGGGAAAAACAGCTGTAACAAGGCAAATTTTCGCAGAGAATTTAAGGAAACCACTTTTTTCGCGGCGGCTAATTTGCTATAATCGTTTGAGAAAGAAACCTTTGTCATGATGCAGCCCGCCCGAGGCGGCCGGTGGGCGCAAAAAGAAAACTGCCGCCCATTCAGGAAAGGAAGATTTATTTACATGGACGAACAAGGGCAGAGTATCACCGTCGTGGAGATGCAGCCAAAACATATCGAGGCGCTGGAACGACTGGAACAGGAGTGTTTTTCTACCCCGTGGAGCTTTGACGCATTGGTGTCCGAGCTGTCCAACCCGCTGGCAGTATTTCGCGTAGCGGAGCTGGACGGAGAGGTTGCCGGTTATGTTGGGATGCATCACATCGTCGACGAGGGATACATCTGCAATATTGCGGTGTTTTCCCAGTACCGCCGGCGCGGTGTGGCGACATCGCTGATGCAGGCACTGGACGATTATGCCAGAGAAAACGACATGGCGTCCATCTCGCTGGAGGTCAGAGAATCCAACCAAATAGCCCAACAGTTCTATGAAAAATTTGATTTTGAAGTGGTGGGACACCGCAAACACTTTTATGCCAATCCCACCGAGGATGCCCTGATCATGACCCGAAGCTACGGCGGTCTGTTTTAAGGCATCGGTGATGTAAGGAGAATGGACATTGAATATTCTTGCAATCGAGTCCTCCTGCGATGAGACCGCTGCTGCGGTCATCCAGGATGGCAGAGTGATTTTAAGCTCGGTCATCAACTCGCAGGTGGAGGAACACAAACAATATGGCGGCGTTGTGCCGGAGATTGCCTCGCGGCGCCACGCCGAAAACATCTGTGCCGTCGTACAGCAGGCGCTGGACGACGCCGGTGAGACCTTCCAGAGCATCGACGCCGTGGCGGTGACCTATGCGCCAGGGTTGATCGGTGCGCTGCTGGTCGGCGTCAACTACGCCAAGGGTGTGGCACTGGCGGCAGGCAAGCCGCTGATTCCGGTGCACCACATCCGCGGACACATCGCGGCAAACTATCTGACCCATCCCGACTTAAAGCCGCCGTTTTTGTGTCTGGTGGCGTCGGGCGGACACAGCCACATCATCAAGGTCAACGACTACACCAAGTTTGAGATCATCGGACGCACCCGCGACGATGCTGCCGGCGAGGCGTTTGACAAGGCTGCCCGCGTGTTGGGATTCTGCTATCCAGGCGGCATCTATATCGACAAGGCTGCCCAGCAGGGAGAGCGCGGTCACTACAAGCTGCCAAAGCCGAAGGTCAACGGCTCGGAATTTGACTTCAGCTTTTCCGGCTTAAAGACAGCGATCATTAATATTGCCCACCATGCCGAGCAGAAAGGCGAGAGCCTGGAGATCAACAATCTGGCGGCGGACTTTCAGGGGACGGTGGCGGACATCCTGACCGACCACCTGATGCGTGCAGCCGAGTACACCCACAGCAATAAAATTGTGGTTGCAGGCGGCGTGAGTGCAAACAGCGGACTGCGCAGCGCACTGGAAACGGCGTGCCGTGAGAAAGGATACGAGCTGTATCTGCCAAAGCTGAGCCTGTGCGGCGACAACGCCGCGATGATCGGTTCGCAGGCCTACTATGAGTATCTGGCAGGCAAACGGGCGGATCTGTCGCTCAACGGCGTGGCTTCGATGCCGGTCGACGAGGCATTTTGCGAGTAGAAATCAAAAAAACCTCTGCGGATGAATACCATCCGCAGAGGTTTTTTAGGTTTATCAGCAGTAAAAGGAAATTGTATTCTCACAAAAATGCTCTTTCCATCTGCGACAGATCAGGAAAAACTGTGCCGAGATAATTTCCAGAAGTTCGTTTGGGTCCTGTTGTGGAATGCGGCTGTTGTTATTTGCAACAATACATCCGCCGGTGCTGGAAAGCCAGATTTTTGTAGCCGATGGGGAAGGCTTGCCCTTGGCGATGTGAACATGAATTGGTTCGCCGTTTTCATTGGACCAGAAGAAAATGACATATTCTCCAATTTGAAACAGCTTAGGCACAATGCACACCTCCCGAGGAGGCATATTTGAAAATCAGATGTGCATTGTGGTGCAAAAACTCCTCGAAGAATGCGATTTCGTCGTCAGAAAACCCTTCATTTATGGTCCAGCAATACTCTGGAAGGGAGCAGCGCGACGTACAAAATCCAGAATCTGCCGGCCGTTCAAAGTGGACCTCCACCGACTGTTTTCCATCCTTTTCCAGAATCTGAGAATGGCAGATTTCGGTGTCGTCCCACAATGTCATATAGGGATACATCATCGTTTTCACACTCCTTTGTTGCGGCAAAAAGCTTATCCAAACAGTGCGGTCCAGATCTCCGGCATCAGCGGGTCCTCCCGCTTGGTGACGTTCTGGCCAAAGTCCTGAGCCTTTTCTCCGTCGCGCAGCTGCCGTGCCACTACGACCAGCCTTGCATCGGCAAACTCATAGGTGCAGGTGGACAGGGTCAGCAGTTTATCGTCGGCGGTCATTTTGACGCCGGTGTCGATCAGCGACCGCCGGTCGATTTCGGAGATGTAGGCCTCCTTGGCTGCCTTGGTGCTGAATTTGAGATAGTTGATATAATCAAACACCGCTCCATGCTCCGGCTTGGTGGAGACGATGTACACCGCCGTCACCGCATACTCGTACTTCTGGTAGAGGGTGCTCAGCTGGATGATCGGATTTTCTGCCAAAAATTCGGGGTCTCGGAAGTTGGTGAGAACGTTGAACATCGACTTGTCGCTGGTGATGTTGTGACCGTACAGGATGGTGTTGTCGTCGCTTAGGTCGGGAGAGTTGCGCTCGTCCATGAAGATCTGACCGTGGCTGTCCTCTTTGCCGTAAAAATCGTGGGTCAGATAGTATTCGTTGTCGCGCTGCACCACCGGTGTGCTGAACAGTCCGTTGCCGATGTTGAGCCATCCGACAATGTCGCTGTTTACCTCATACAGCGCCGTATATTCGGGCAGGATGGCAAGCTCTCCGGACGGCTGCTGGTCGGACGGAGAGCTGGTGCTTTCACCCACCACCGGCTCTCCGGACGGCTGCTGGTCGGACGGAGAGCTGGTGCTTTCACCCACCACCGGTTCTCCCGTCTGGGAGGAACC
>NZ_CALXIN010000071.1 GCF_944388365.1 uncultured Negativibacillus sp.
GATAACGAGTCTTTGGATAGTGCTCTGAGAAGATTTAAGAGACAGTGCGCACGCGCTGGCGTTCTCAACGAAGTTCGTAAAAGAGAGCATTATGAGAAGCCGTCTGTAAAACGCAAAAAGAAATCCGAAGCTGCTCGCAAACGCAAATTCAGATAATCTGTCTGTTTTTGCATCGCCGACTTCCGGCTGCGGATGCTGTCTCTGTTGATGAGGCAGAGTTGATGAGAATAAAAGCGAGCCGTTTGGCTCGCTTTTTCTTATCTGTATGATTTTATTTTGTAATTCGGGGAAGGAGAGGTTCCACATCAGAAAAGCAATGCTTTATCCCGATGCCATGGCGGATCGGGTCTACCGCATCACGCCGCAGTTGCTGCAAAGCTGGGGAGTGAAGGGATTGGTGCTGGACATCGACAACACCCTGACCACCCATGACAATCCCGTTCCCGATCAGGGCGTCACTGCGTGGCTGGAACAAAACCGCCAGGCTGGCATCCAGATGATCGTTCTTTCCAACAACAGTCCCGAACGGGTCAAACCGTTTGCGGAGATTCTGGGACTGGATTTTATCGCAGACGGTGCAAAGCCGCTCAAAAAGGGCTACCGGCGCTGCTCTGAGGCGATGAATATTCCCTGCGAGCAGCTGTGCATGGTCGGCGACCAGATCTTCACCGATATTCTCGGCGGCAACAATGCCGGATGCAAAACGGTGCTGGTGCAGCCGATCCAGAAGGAGAAGATGGCATTTTTCCGTTTTAAAAGAGCGATGGAGCGATTGGTACTGCGGATCTGTCCGAAAAAGAGAGCGGACAGCATCCTGCATCTGAGTTAGGAGGGAGCACATGGGAGCCAAATTTGGTCCGGCAGGCAATTCGGAAAGTTTTGCCGCTATGGGCTACAAAAAGACCATCCAGGTGCCGGAATACATTGTCCACATGGGACTGGATGCGTATGAATACCAGTGCGGCCGCGGCGTGCGCATCAGCACCGAGGCGGCACAGGCATTTGGACAAAAGGCGAAGGAAGCGGGAGTCACGCTGTCGCTGCACTCCCCGTACTACATCTCGCTTTCCAGTCTGGAGGAGGAAAAGCGCACCGGCAGCATCGACTACATCCTGCAAAGCGCGCGGGCAGCCGATGCGATGGGAGCGCAGCGGGTGGTCGTACACTCCGGCTCCTGCGCAAAGCTCAGCCGCACCGATGCGCTCGAACTTGCCAAGGACACGCTGCGCAGAGCTTTGCAGGCGATGGACGAGGAAGGGCTGGGACACATCCACCTGTGCCCTGAAACGATGGGCAAGCTCAACCAGCTGGGCGACCTTCAGGAGGTGCTGGAGCTGTGCCAGCTGGATGAACGGCTGATTCCGTGCATCGACTTTGGACATCTCAACGCCCGCACCTTTGGAACGCTCAACGACCCGCAGGCGGTCCGCGCTGTCTTTGAACAGATGGAGGACAAGCTGGGAATCTCCCGACTGCGGCAGTTCCATTCCCATTTTTCCAAGATTGAGTACACCCTCAAGGGCGGCGAAAAGTGTCACCTGACCTTTGCGGACACCGAGTACGGTCCATCGTTTGAGCCGGTGGCTGAGATGATCGTGCGCAAGGGATGCAGTCCGACCATCATCTGTGAGTCGGCGGGAACCCAGGCAGAGGATGCTGCCGCGATGAAGCGGATGTACCAGCAGGCCAAAGAAAAGGAGCAGATTGTATGAAAAAAATTCTTGTACTGCATGGACCAAACATCAATCTGACCGGAATCCGCGAGCCGGATACCTACGGCCGGATGACGCTGGAGGATATTAACCAATATATCCTCGGTCGAGCACATCAGCTGGGACTGGAATGTGACATCTTTCAGTCCAACCATGAGGGTGCGCTGATCGACAAGATCCACGAGGCACTGAATGGCTATGACGGCATCGTCATCAATGCCGGCGCCTACACCCATTACAGCTATGCGATCCGCGATGCCATCTCCTCGGTCAAAAAGCCGTGTGTCGAGGTGCATATGTCCAACATCCATGCCCGCGAGCCGTTCCGCCACGAGTCGGTCATCGCACCGGTGTGTGTCGGTCAGATCTGTGGCTTTGGCTGGCGCAGCTACCTGCTTGGCGTGGAGGCAGTGGAGGCTCTTTTATAGAAAAACTGTAAAAGTTTGTCCCGATATTAGAAAACACTTGAAAAAAGTTCGTTTTTAAGATAAAATGGTACTATCGAAGTTTGAGAGAAATTTTTTTGAAAAACTTCCGTTCGGGAGCCGCTTGTGAGCAAGCATAGCAGCGGTGTACCATTTACAGACCGGATTCTTTTTGAAAAAGGTTTGGTCACCGATTCCTCCTTGCATGTCACAGCAGAGCAACATCCGGGGAATCACAAAAATTTATACCTGCGCCCAAAAGCGCAGACAATAATGGAGGATATTTATGATTACAGCAGGCGATTTCAGAAATGGCGTAACATTTGATATGGACGGCAACGTTTTCCAGATCATCGAGTTCCAGCACGTAAAACCAGGTAAAGGTGCTGCATTTGTCAGAACCAAAATCAGAAACGTTATCTCCGGTGCGGTTGTAGAGAAAACCTTCAACCCAACCGATAAATTCCCAACCGCTTTCATCGAGAGAAAAGATATGGAATATCTGTACAACGATGGCGATCTGTACTACTTCATGGATCAGGAATCCTACGAGACAGTTCCGATCGACAGAAGCAAACTGGGCGATGCATTCAAGTTTGTAAAAGAGAACATGGTTGTTAAGATCCTGTCCTACAAAGGCTCCATCTTCGGCTGTGAGGCTCCAAACTTTGTTGAGCTGCTGGTAACTCAGACCGAGCCAGGTGTCAGAGGCGATACCGCTACCAACGTTACCAAACCAGCAGTTCTGGAAACCGGCGCAGAAATCCGTGTACCGATCTTCATCAACGAGGGCGAAATGATCCGTGTTGATACCCGTACCGGCGAGTACATGGAGCGTGCATAATCACTTTCTGCACCACCAATCTTAACGTAAGGCACAAACCTTCATCATATCTAATTTAAGGGGGATTTCAAAATGACTTTAACAGAAAAAGTAGCATACCTCAAAGGCCTTGTAGAAGGAATCGGCGTTGATGAAACTACAAATCAGGGCAAGATCATGAAAGCTGTTCTGGACGTGCTCGACGATATGGCTTTCACTGTATCCGATCTGGAAGACAGCACTTCTGAGCTGTACGAAGAACTGGAAGCAGTTGATGAGGACCTCAGCTCCCTTGAAGATGAGTTCTATGGCGACGATGACGACGATGAGTGCGATTGCTGCGACGACGATGACGATTGCTGCTGCGACGAGGACGTTTACGAAGTAAAATGCCCAAACTGCAACGAAGAAATCTGCATCGACAGCACCGTTCTTGATAAAGGCGAAATCGAATGCCCAAATTGCGGCGAAACTCTGACCTTCGAGTTTGACGAAGAAGACGAGTGTGGCTGCGGCTGCGGCGATTGCGACTGCGATTGCTAAAAGAAGAAATAAGAAGCGGCAGGAATTTTCCTGCCGCTTTTTTATGTAGTTTGATGTATAAATTTGTATTGAAATTTAAAAAGGAAAAACAATTTCATTTACAAACGTCAGCTAAAATGCTTGACCGCAGAAACTGCAATTTTATCGCAAAGAACAAAGCTAGTGGCAATATTTTGTCCCAGTGCGATTTTTTAAACAAAAAATAAATAGAAGTGTAGAATTTTTTTGGTCAGATAGAAGAAGAGATTGTGATTAGACAAACGAAATTGTTTGTGCGGACAATTGACCTTGTACCCAACAGCCACAATGTTAATAAAATGCCAAACTCAGAAACGAAAAAAATCACTTTTTTTGTACAAAACCGCAGAAAGGAATGTTGAAAAATTTTTAACTTTGCGGTAAACTATAGATTGTTAGATATTGTTAGGAGGTAGACTGTGAATTCAAAGGTTGCAAAGCTCGCGCTGGTAGCGGTCGCGGTTGTTGGGCTGGTGGTTGTCGTCATTCTTGGACGCAATCGTGCACAGCAAAACAGGATGTCGGTTTCTACCAGCTTTATCATGGACACCGTGATTGAACAAAAGCTTTTTGGCGCACAGTCCCAGCAGGCTGTGGAAGAGATTGAGCAGCGACTGAGAGAATATGAGCAGCAGTTTTCGATGTATGTATCGGACAGCCAGATCAGCAATATCAATCAAAACGCCGGCAAGCAGTATACTGAGGTTTCGGCGGAGTGCCTGGAGCTGTTGGAGCGCGCAATCTATTTTTGTGAGCAGTCGAACGGACTGTTTGATGTCACCATTGCGCCGCTGACCAGCCTTTGGGACATTACAGGAGAGAATCCGCACGTTCCAGCACAGTCCGAGATTGATGCGGCGCGTCAGCTGGTGGACTATCGCGACATCCTCATCGACGGCAACCGTGTGATGCTGCGCCGCGAGGGACAGTCGCTCGATTTGGGCGCCGTAGCCAAAGGCGCCGCCTGCGACATCGTCCGCGAAATGGCGGAGGAGTACGAGATTCAGGCCGGCTATGTTTCGATCGGCGGCAACTTGATTGTATTGGGCAAAACGCCCGATGGACAGGATTACCGCTTCGGTGTGCGCGACCCGCAGGGAGATGCCTCGGAATATCTGGGAACGCTCACCCTCAATGGAATGACCATGGCGACGACCGGCGCCTATGAGCGATACTTTGAAGAGGATGGTGTGCGCTACCATCATGTGCTTGACCCGCGCACCGGCTATCCGGCGGACAGTGACCTGCTGTCGGTGTCGGTGATTTCGGAGGATGGACTGCTGGCGGACTGCCTGTCCACCAGCCTGTTTATCGAGGGAAAGGATGCTGTGCTTGCCAAGATGAATGAATCGGACTACCAGCTGATCGCGGTGGATACCGAGGGCAACGTCTATTACTCCTCGTCGCTTGCACAGAACTTTACACCGAACACACAGAATGCGCACGAATACCGCTATGTTGCGGTGGAGGAAGGCGGGGGAGAAGGATGAAGCATATCGCATCCAGAGTCAGCCTGATGGGACTGCTGTTTGCGCTGTCGATGGCCTTTTCCTATCTGGAGAGCATGATCGTCATACCAGGAATGCTCCCAGGCATCCGACTGGGACTGTCCAATCTGGTTACCATGTATGGCGTTTTCTTTTTGGGCAGACGCACCGGTTACACCCTTGCGGTGATGAAATCGGTGTTTGTGCTGTTGACCCGCGGGTTTGTCGCCGGCATGCTCAGTCTGTCGGGCGGCCTCGTTTCGGTCACTGCGATTATTCTGGTCGACTGGCTCACCCGTTATTCACTGCACTACATCACACTCAGCGTCATTGGCGCCGTGATGCACAATATCGGTCAGCTGATTCTGGCAAGATTCCTGACCAGTGTTTTCCTATATTATTACATCCCTGTGCTGCTGATTTCCGGCTTAGTGGTCGGCGCAGTGACAGGCAAACTGTTTGGTTGGATAATACCCTATCTTCCACAGCGTTACCGCAGCAGTCTGCGGCAGCGAGGGGAGAGGTAAGGGATTATTATAAAGATACACAGTGCAGGATGCTGCGCTGATATCATCTGTCTGGAAGGATTCAGGCAATTTATAGAAATGGGGGCTAAAATCGTGTCTAACAATGGTAAGAAGACATTGCCAGGCGTGCATGTGCCGCACCACAAGAACACCAACGACAGTGTTCCACAGGTCATGCCGGTGCCGGACAAGGTGTATATTTCCCTGCATATGCACATGGGAGCACCTTGTGATCCACTGGTCAAAAAAGGGGATTATGTGAAGGTAGGACAGCTCATCGGTTCCTCGCAGGCATTCATGAGTGCGCGGACCCACTCGAGTGTCTCCGGTACTGTCGAGGCGATCACCACCATGACCACCAGCATCGGTGCTGTCGATCAGGTGGTTGTCATCGCGACCGATGGCAAACAGGAGGTTTCCGAGGAGGTAAAACCACCGGTTGTCACCAACTATCAGGAGTTTTTGGAAGCGCTCAAATGCTCCGGTCTGGTTGGTCTGGGCGGCGCAGGTTTCCCAGCACATGTCAAATTTAATCTGAAGGATCTGAATGCGGTAGACACCCTGGTTATCAATGCGGCAGAGTGTGAACCGTACATCACCACCGACCTTCGTACCATGCTGGACAAATCGGAGATGCTCTTCAAGGGTATCAAGGCAGTCCAGAAATATATGGAGATCAACAAGGTCTACATCGGCATCGAGGACAACAAACCACAGGCGATCGAAAAGCTCAGACAGGAATGTGCAAACGATCCGACCATCGAGGTTGTTCCGCTCAAGGCCATGTATCCAAAGGGAGCTGAAAAGGTTATCGCCTACGAGACCTGCGGCAAGGTCATCAAGGAAGGACAGCTTCCATATCAGGCCGGCGTCATCATTTCCAACGTCACTTCCATGGCGTTCATCGGCGAGTATCTGACCACCGGTATGCCGCTGATCACCAAGACACTGACCATCGACGGTTCCGCCATCAAGGAGCCAAAGAACGTGGTTGCGCCGATCGGTGCTACCTTCAAGGACATCGTTGATTTCTGCGGCGGCTTTAAAGAGGAGCCGGCGAAACTGCTGATGGGTGGCCCAATGATGGGTACTCCTCTGTATGATGTCAACTACCCACTGGTTAAGAACAACAACGCACTGCTTGCCTTTGCAAAAGCAGATGTTCCGAAAATCCAGGAAACCGCCTGCATCCGCTGCGGACGCTGTGTTCGTGCCTGCCCAATGGGTCTGATGCCATCCCTGATTGAAACAGCCTTCAAGATGAAGAATATTGACGAGCTCAAAGCTCTGAAGGTCAACCTGTGTATCGAATGTGGCTGCTGTGCTTATGCATGTCCGGCAAAACGTTCGCTGGTTGTTGTCAATAAACTGTCCAAGCGTCTGATCGCTCCAAAAAAATAATCCGAGGTGAATTGCTTTGAGTAACAAATTGATCGTAACCGCTTCGCCGCACATCCATGACAGTGCGACGACCAGCACGATTATGAGGGATGTTCTGATCGGCTTGGCACCGGCAATGGTGGCTGCCGTCATCATCTTTGGTTTCCGCGCACTGCTGCTGACCGCTGTCTGTGCTGCAGCATGTGTTATTTTTGAGTATGCTACCGAGCGCGTGCTGGGAAGAGAGAACACCATCTCCGACCTGAGCGCTGTTGTCACCGGTGTCATCCTTTCGTTCAACCTGCCGGTTCAGCTGCCGCTGTGGATGGCAGTTGTCGGCTGCTTCTTCGCTATCGTCATTGTAAAACAGCTGTTCGGCGGTATCGGCAACAACTTTGCAAACCCAGCCATTGCAGCTCGTATCTTCCTGCTGCTGTCCTTCTCCCAGCCGATGACCAGCTGGCTGAGCGTAGAAAACGGCCATGCAGTTCAGGGTGTCTACGGTGCAACTCCGCTGGCACAGATCGCTGCAGGTGAAACAGATGCACTGCCATCTCTGCTGGAAATGTTCCTGGGTCTGCGCGGCGGCTGTATGGGTGAGACCTGTGCACTGGCGCTGATTATCGGCGGCATCTACCTGATCTGGAGAAAGGTTATCACTCCAACCATTCCGCTTTCCTTCATCGGCGGTGTGCTGGTACTGTCCTTGCTGTTCGGCGTTGATCCGATGTACCAGCTGCTCGGCGGCGGTCTGATGATCGGTGCTTTCTTTATGGCTACCGACTACACCACCTCACCAATCACCGAGAAAGGCAAAATCATCTTCGGCCTGGGCTGTGCACTCATCACCATGGTCATCCGTGTATTCGGCTCCTATCCGGAAGGTGTTTCCTATTCGATCCTGCTGATGAACATCATCACCCCACACATCAACCGCATGGTTCGCAATAAAGCGTTTGGAGGTGTGCAGCAGTAATGAACGCAATGAATGAATTTGTAAAACCAACACTGGTGCTGGCTGTCATCTGTCTGGTCATCACCATGCTGCTTTCGATCAGCCACGAGATCACCCAGCCGATCATCGAGGAAAACGACCGTAAGACCGCAGAAATCGCACGTGCCGAGGTTCTGACCGAGGCAGATTCGTTTGAAGAGGTGACCGGTGAGTTCCCAGAGAATGTACAGGATGTCTATGCCGCAGCAAACGGCGCAGGCTACACCGTCACTGTTACTTCCAAAGGTTATTCCAGCGACCCGCTGAAGGTCATGGTCGGCATCAAAGAGGATGGCACCATCGAGCGCATCAAGATCCTTGCCAACAACGAAACTCCAGGCCTTGGTTCCAAGGTATCCAACGACGACTTTGTCAACCAGTTTGAAGGTATGGATGAGTCGATGGATGGTTTCCAGGCAATCGGCGGCGCGACCATCTCCTCCACCGCAATGAAAAATGCGATCCAGACCGCCTTTGAGGTCTATGAAACTGTGAAAGGAGCGTAGGGAAGATGGAAAAATCGAATCTGCAAATCCTGACCAACGGTATCATCAAGGAAAACCCTGTACTGGTACTGGTACTGGGAACCTGTCCGACACTGGCGGTCACCACCATGGCAAAAAACGGCATCGGTATGGGCCTGGCAGCGACCTTTGTACTGCTCGGTTCCAACATTGTAATCTCCCTGCTGAAAAAAGTCATTCCTGATAAAGTTCGTATCCCTTGCTTTATCGTTGTTATCGCCGGCTTTGTAACCCTGCTCAGCTCGCTGCTGCAGGCATATGTGCCGGATGTTTACAGCTCGCTGGGTATCTTCCTGCCGCTGATCGTTGTAAACTGTATCATCCTCGGCCGTGCCGAAATGTTCGCAAGCAAAAACAGCGTTTTCAAATCTGCACTGGACGGTATCGGTATGGGCATCGGCTTTACCCTGGCTCTGCTGGTCATCGGTTCCATCCGTGAGATCCTCGGTTCCGGCACCTGGTTTGGTATTCCGATCACTGCAAACCTTTTTGAACCAATTTCGATCTTTGTTCTGGCTCCTGGCGGCTTCCTTGTATTCGGCTGTGTTATCGCACTGCTCAACAAGGTTTCCAACGGCAAGGCAGTCAAGAGAAAGAGCTTTGGCTGTGAATCCTGCCCGAATGCAGCAGGCTGTGCCAACGCTGGAAAGGGAGGCTGTGAATAATGGAGTTATTCAAGAATTTAATGTACATCCTTGTCACCTCTATTTTGGTCGACAACTTTGTTTTGTCCAAGTTCCTGGGCTGCTGTCCGTTCCTTGGCGTATCTAAAAAGCTGGATTCGGCAATCGGTATGAGCTCGGCAGTTATCTTCGTTATGCTGATGGCTACCGCAGTTACCTGGCCGATCTTCACCTACCTGCTCGAACCATATGGCCTGGGCTACCTGCAGACCATCGTTTTCATTCTGGTCATTGCAGCACTGGTACAGCTGGTAGAGTTCATCCTCAAAAAATACATGAAGGCGCTCTATCGTGCACTGGGTGTTTATCT
>NZ_CALXIN010000072.1 GCF_944388365.1 uncultured Negativibacillus sp.
TGGTTTCCTCCTCCAGCTCGGTGGATTCGATGTAGTTGTTCTTGATGTTGGTCTCGAAGTATTTGTCCAGAGTTGCCTGAATCTCCTCGGTATTGCCTGGAGTCAGCTCGCTGGTTTCGCCGATCAACTGGATGGTTTTGTTGCCTTCGTCATCGGTGACACGGACGTTGATTTCCTGGCTGGTTTTCTGGATGTATGGTTTCTGCTCGTCGTCGTATCCGATCACATAGGTGATGCTGCCGCTGATCGGTTCCTCGTCGCTGCTCTCGCTCTGGTAGTTGTTGATGAGCCACTGACGGTTGTAGATAACCTCGTATGCTTCCTGACCATCCATCTCGGTTACGCGGATACGTTTGTACATGGAGGAGTCAATTTCAGAGGTAGCAGTGCCAAGGCTGTATGGACGAACACCCAGACCGCTCTCCAGATCGGTGCGGACATATTTACCGTCGCTGCCCATGTAGTAGTACTCGTCCGGTTTTACAAAGAAGTCGGACAGCACTTCGCTGCTGATTTCATTGACGGTGGCTTCCTGGAAGGTGATGCCGTCGTCGCTGCGTACAAAATATGCCTCACGGGTAACCTGGCTCTGATTTGCAGTGCCCATGTCGCCTTCGGTGTGTCCATAGGTTGCGCCGACCGAAGTACCTGCCTCGATCTCGGTGGTGTTCTGGATTGCCTGGTTGATCGCCTTCTGATAGTTGCCGACCTTGACCTCATCGTAGATCAAAAATGCCAGAACGGCGATAACGACGATCACCCCTGCGATGATGAGGGGTTTTTTCATACCCTGGTTTTTGCTTGCTCTCTGATTCATTGTTTTTAACCTTCCTTATTTATGTATTGCTAATTTTTCTACCTCAGCCGCCAGCTCCTCGACCACACGGTCCTCGGGAATCTTGCGGATGATTTCCCCTTTTCTGAAAAGGATGGCACAGCCGTCGCCGCCTGCGATGCCGATGTCGGCTTCGCGCGCTTCGCCTGGTCCGTTGACCGCACAGCCCATGACTGCCACCGTCAAATCGGCTTTGCAGTCTTTGAGCCGCTCCTCCACCTGCTGCGCCAGACCAATCAGGTCAATTTTGGTGCGTCCGCAGGTCGGACAGGACACAAAGGTGATGCCCTCGCGGCGCAGACCGATCGACTTGAGGATGTCGCGTGCAGCGTAGACCTCGTTGACCGGATCGTCGGTCAGCGAAACGCGGATGGTGTCGCCGATGCCGTCGCACAGCAGCGAACCGATGCCGACCGCCGACTTAATCAGTCCCATGCGCGCAGTGCCCGCCTCGGTGACGCCCAGATGCAGCGGATAGCCGCACTGCTGCGCCGCCAGCCGGTAGGCTTCGATCATCGTCTGCACGTTGGAGGACTTGATCGAGATGGCGATCTGGTCGTAGTCATTCTTTTCGATCAGGGATGTATGATACAGCGCACTGTCCACCATGGCCTGTGCAGTGGGGTGGCCGTATTTTGCCAGAATGTGTTTTTCCAGGCTGCCGGAGTTGACGCCGACACGGATGGGCACATTGTGCTGCTTGCAGGCCTGTACCACCTGACGCACTCTGTCCTCATCGCCGATTTTGCCTGGATTGATGCGCACCTTGTCCACGCCGGCAGCCACTGCCTCCAGTGCCAGCCGGTAGTCAAAGTGGATGTCCGCTACAATCGGCACATCGACCGCCTGTTTGAGCCGGTCGATCAGTCCGACCGACTCCATGTTTGGAATTGCAGCGCGGATGATCTCGCAGCCGGCAGCTTCCAGGCGTCTGGCCTGTTCGACACTGGCATCAAAATCCTCCGCGGGAGTATTGAGCATCGACTGGATGGTGATGGGTGCATCGCCGCCCATCTTCACCGAGCCCAGCGTGATCTGTTTTGATTTTCTTCGTTGCATGTCGGTTCGCTCCTTTAAGGCCATCAGCCCTTGATTAAACGGACAATATCGTTAAAGGTGACCACCAGCATCAGGCCCATCAGCAAAAACAGGCCGGCTGCGTGGACATAACCCTCATACTTTGGTGCCACCGGTTTGCCGCGCAACAGCTCCAGCACCAGAAACAACAGTCTGCCTCCGTCCAGCGCCGGCAGCGGCAGCAGGTTAAAGACGCCGATGTTGATGGTGATAAAGGCTGCCATCATAAAGATGGTGGAAAAATCTCTGGTGGAGGCGACCTCTCCGATCATCTGGGTCACGCCGACCGGACCGGAGAGCTGGTTCATCTCAAACTGTCCGGTGATGAGCTTGCCAAACGAGGTCCAGACCTCCTTGACAACGCCTGTGGTCATATACCAGGACTCCTTGAGCACCAAAAGCGGTGCCTTTTCCAGTCCCTGCACCTTGAAGTCGAGCTTGACGATGACCTGGTCCTCGACCTCCTCGTAGTCAAACGGGACGTCGGACAGCTCGATCTTTTCGCCGTCGCGGATGACCGTCATCTGCACCGGCTCGGCGCCCACATCGACAAAGGCGTAGATCAGGTCGTTGGCGGTATGCACCTTGTATCCGTTGATGGATACGATCTCGTCGCCCAGCTCCAGCTTTTCATTGCTGACGGCAGCAGGATCAAAGTAGCTGATCTGGGTGCTGCTGACGACCGGTCGGGAGATGACTAGCCCCAGCATGATGGCAAAGCCGAGAATCAGGTTCATCGTGGCGCCCGCCGCAATGACCAATATCTTCTGCAGCGGCTTTTTGTTGCAGAAGGCGCGGCTGTCCTGACTTTCCTCGTCCTCGCCTTCCATGGCGACATAGCCGCCGATGGGCAGCGCACGAAGGGTGTAGCGTGTTTCTCCTCTGGTGATGTGGAACAGCTCCGGTCCCATGCCGATGGAAAATTCCGGCACGCTCACACCTACCGCCTTGGCGGTCAGAAAATGTCCCAGCTCATGAATCAGGATGATCACGCCAAAGATCACCACTGCCAGCAGGATGGTTACAACCAGATTCATCAAATCCCTCCCAGTCCTCTATCTTGGATGTAATTGAAGTTATCTGTCTGCAAAACGCTGCCGGACATACTCCCTTGCTCTGCGGTCGGCATCCAGCACCTCATCGACGCTGGAGTAATCGCCCAGGTCAAAGCGGTCGAGCGCACCGCGCACCGCCGCAAACAGATCCAGATAGCCGATGCGGTCCTGCAAAAACAGCGAGACCGCTTCCTCGTTGGCGCCGTTGACCACACAGGGGTACAGACCGCCGCGTTTTGCCGCCTCGATGCAGTCGGCAAGACAGGTAAAGGTTTCGGTATCCGGTTTTTTGAAGGTAAGCTCTCCACAGGAGAGCAGATCCAGACGTTTTGCAGGGGATTCATACCGGTGCGGCCAGGTCAGCGCATACTGAATCGGAATCATCATGTCCGGTGCGCCCATCTGTGCCATCACCGAGCCGTCGTTATACTCGACCATCGAGTGAATGATGCTCTGCGGATGGACCACAATGTCGATCTTCTCCGGCGGCATCGAAAACAGCCACATCGCCTCGATAAACTCCAGACCTTTGTTCATCAGCGTGGAGGAGTCGATGGTGATTTTTGCGCCCATCGTCCAGTTTGGATGCCTGAGCGCCTGCTCCTTCTTGATGCCGGCAAGCTCCTTCTGGGTTTTGCCGTAGAAAGGTCCGCCCGAAGCGGTGATAATCAGCCGGCGCACGCTGTCAGGATCGTTGCCCTGCAAGCACTGGAAGATGGCGGAATGTTCGCTGTCGATCGGTGTGAGCAGCACGCCTTTCTCTCTGACCAGGTCGGTCACCAGCTTGCCGCCGGCGACCAGTGTCTCCTTGTTGGCAAGTGCAACGTTGTTGCCCGCCTGAATAGCGGCAACGGTGGGACGCAGTCCTGCCACGCCCATCAGCGCATTGATGACGGTATCCTGCTGAGGATTTTGCGCCACCTCCAGCACACCTTCCATTCCTACAAGAACGGTGGTGTCGGTGTCAGCGACGGCTGCTTTGAGCTGGGCTGCTGCCTGCGGGTCGGTCAGGACCGCATAGCGCGGATGAAACTGCCGCACCTGCTCCTGAAGCAATTTCCAGTTGCTGTGCGCGGTCAGCGCCAGCACCGAATAGCCCATCTTTCGGCAGACGGTCAGACTCTGGGTGCCGATCGAACCGGTCGAACCCAGAATCGAAATTGTCTTGTTCATAGAATCCCTCTTTAGTTTTTCCCGAATTGTTCGGGATATCTGAGATAGTATAGCATAACTTTTTTACGATAGTGTTAAAATTCTCAAAAAAGTCCTGTGATTGAAGATTTTCCGACGCCTGTCTCGTTCTTTTTCCAGGATAATTAGGCGATGGAACAGATCGGGAAGATCAGTGTCGAAGCATAGATAAACGGCAGCGTGAACAGCACGCTGTCAAACCGGTCGAGCACACCGCCGTGGCCTGGCATGATCTTGCCAAAGTCCTTGATGGAAAACTGGCGCTTAATCATCGAGAAGCTCAGATCGCCCAGCACACTGATGAGCGACGCCAGCAGCGATACCACCGTCAGGCGCAGATAATCGACCTCGATGGGTGCGTTGAGCACATCGCACACCTTGGAAAAAATCATCGCGGCAAGGAGGTTGAGCACCACGCAGGTGACAAGTCCTCCGATCAGACCTTCCACCGTCTTGTGCGGGCTGACCAGCGGACACAGCTTGTGTTTGCCCAATGCCTTGCCGGTGAAATAGGCGCCGGTGTCGCTGAACCAGGCGCAGAACAGCGCCAGCAGCAGATAGTACATGCCCAGCACATGACCGTTGTTGTCCCGCAGATAGATTGCTGCCGACAGCGACATGGTCATTCCGATGCTCATCATAAACACCAGTGCGATGTCCTCCACACGGGTATCCTGATGGGTTTTGAGCAGTATCAGAAAGAGCAGCGCAATATAGGGCAGCAAAAACAGCGGCAGAAGATTCATTTCCTTTTTCATCGGAACGTACGGAAATACTGCCGCCATAAAATAGGCCACTGCCGACAGCAATCGGTTGTGGCTGATTCTGGTTGCCGTCAAAAACTCATGCATTGCAATCAGCGCGATCACCATGATAGCGATGTTGAGAATCGGTGTCTCGAAAAAATTGAGCACAATAATCAGCAGAATAATTCCGACAACGGCAGAAAGCACTCGTGTTTTCACAAAAACCTCTCCATTCCCGCGGCTGCCAAACCATACAGCCGCACATGTCTATATCCCTTTTCCAAAAGCGATGCAGCCGTTTACAGAATATGTTCCCCAGGCTGCGGATAGAACGTTTGGACCGGTGGGATTAAACGCCGCCAAACCGGCGGCTGCGTCCGCGATAAATCTCGATGGCGCGGTCCAGGTCCTCCGGCGTAAAGTCCGGCCAAAGCACATCCATAAATACAAATTCCGAATAGGCGGCCTGCCAGATCAAAAAGTTGGACAGGCGCTCCTCCCCGCTGGGACGGATAATCAGGTCAGGGTCGGGCTGTCCGCCGGTATAGAGGTGTGCGGAGATCAGCTGCTCGTCGATGTCCGACGGGTCCAGTTTTCCCTGCTGCACCTGTCCGGCGATGGCGCGCATAGCGTGAGCAAGCTCGTCGCGTCCGCCATAGTTGAGCGCCACATTGACCGTCAATCCGGTGCGATCCTTGCCCAGCGCCTCGATGCGCTGGATCTTCTGCTGCAGGATCGGGCTTAATGCGCTCATATCTCCGATAAAGCAGGTGCGGATGTCCTGGTCCTCCTTCTGGCGCGCAAATGCCTCGTCGATGTACTGCTCGAGCAGCGACATGATCGAGTCCACCTCGTCCTTGGGACGCTTCCAGTTTTCGGTGGAAAACGCATAGACGGTCAGATAACGCAGGCCGATGCGCTCGCAGTGTTCCACAATGCGCCGAAAGGTTTTGGCGCCTTCGCGGTGACCATATTTGCGTGGCAGGCCGCGCTGTTTTGCCCAGCGTCCGTTTCCATCCATGATAATGCCGATATGCGCCGGCAGATCGGCTGTATCCAGTCGGTTGTTCTGCATAAGATTGTCCTTACTCCTTTTAAAAAGCCAGGCACCGCATCGCGGTGCCTGGCACTGCATTTTGGGAGGGTACGTTGCCGTACGGCTTCTTACAGGCTCATAACTTCCTGTTCTTTTTCCTTCACCGCTTTGTCGACCATCTTGATGAATTTGTCAGTCAGGTCCTGAACGTCCTTTTCTGCGCTCTTCAGATCATCCTCGGACAGTTCGTTTGCTTTTTTCTGTGCTTTGAACTTATCCATTGCATCGCGGCGGATATTGCGGATTGCAACCTTTGCGCTCTCGCCTTCTTTGGAAACCTGTTTGCACAGCTCTTTACGGCGTTCCTCGGTCGGTGCTGGGAATACCAGACGGATGACAGAACCGTCATCGGTTGGGTTGATGCCGACATCCGATGCCTGGATTGCCTTGTTGATGAGCTTGAGGGTGGATCTATCCCATGGCTGGATAACCAGTGTTCTTGCATCCGAGGTGGAGATGGTAGCCAGCTGCTGGATTGGAGTAGCTGCTCCGTAGTAATCGACAGTGACACGGTCAAGAACCGAAGGAGACGCCTTGCCTGCACGGATGGTGCCGAACTCGCGGTAGAGCGAGTCGAGGGTCTTGTTCATTCTTTCTTCAATTTCCTTGTACTGTGCTTTCATAATTGCCTCCGTTCTGCCGAATATGCTCGGCAAATAATAGAATTTTCTTTCGGTAATTATTTTACAAGTGTGCCGATATCTTCCTGTCTGACTGCGCGCAGGATGTTATCCGGATCTTCCAGGCTGAACACCAGAACCGGAATGTGATTGTCACGGCACATCGAAGCTGCGGTCATATCCATGACAGCCAGCTGTTTTGCCAGCACCTCATCGAAGGAGATGGTGCTGTAACGTTTGGCGTTTGGATTCTTGTGCGGATCGCTGTCATAAACGCCGTCGACCATCGTTGCTTTGAGGATGATCTGTGCGTCGATCTCAGCGGCACGCAGCGAAGCAGCGGTATCGGTGGAGAAGAACGGGTTGCCGGTTCCGCATCCAAAGATAACCACGCGGTTTTTCTGCAGATGACGGACTGCACGGTTGCGGATGTATGGCTCGGCAATCTGCTGCATCGAGATGGCAGTCTGGACGCGGACGTCGCAGCCGACCTGCTCGAGGGCGTCAGCCAGCGCCAGCGAGTTCATGACGGTTGCCAGCATACCGATGTGGTCGGCACGGGTGCGGTCCATATCGCCGCTGCTGCGGCCGCGCCAGAAGTTGCCGCCGCCGACAACGATGGCCACCTCGGTGCCGAGGTCATAGATCTTTTTGATGCTGGAACAGATGGCATGGACAGTTTCGTGGTCCAGACCTGTTTTGTTGTTGCCCGCAAGAGCTTCACCGCTCAGTTTGATAAGCACGCGCTTATACATATTTTTCACTCCCAATTTATTGTTCTATGCACCAGGATTTTACTATATCTCCTATTTTACCGTAACTCTCCACCGATGTAAAGACCTTATCGTCCCTTTGCAGAAATTATACGAAATATTTCTGTCACGATTGGACGATTTCCCTCAGATTTTCACAGGCAGAAAAACAGGGCACAAGCTCATCCACTTGTGCCCTGGAAAAATGACGTGTTGTCCAGTCTTATTTTACCATGCTGGCAACTTCGCTTGCGAAGTCGTCAACTTTTTTCTCCAGACCTTCGCCTTTTTCATAGCGAACAAAGGAAACGATCTCGATCTTGCCGCCGAGCTCTTTTGCTTTTGCTTCGGTGTAAGATTTGATAGTCTGGTCGCCGTCTTTGATGAATTCCTGGTCGATCAGGCAGTTCTCTTTGTAGAACTTCTTGATTCTGCCCTGAACCATCTTCTCAGCGATAGCTTCTGGTTTGCCTTCGTTGATAGCCTGGATCTTGAGGATCTCTTTTTCTTTTTCGAGAACTTCAGCAGGAACCTCGGACTCGTTGAGGTAGGATGGGTTTGCAGCAGCGATCTGCATTGCAACGTCCTTGCCGTACTCTTCGAAGCCTTCTTTGTCTGCAACGTCGGTATCAAATTTTACCATAACGCCGATGTTGCCGCCTGCATGGATGTAGGTAGCAACGTCGCCTTCGTAGCGAACAAAACGTCTGATCTTGATGTTTTCACCGATGGTCTGGATCTTCTCGGTGGTCAGGTCAGCGATGGTCATCTCGCTGCCAACTGCTTTGGAAGCGTTGAGTGCTTCAACGTCAGCTGGATTTGCCTCAACAACAGTTTTTGCACAGGTCTCAACAAATGCCTGGAACTCAGCGTTCTTAGCAACGAAGTCGGTCTCTGCGTTTACTTCGATAACAACGCCAACTTTTTTAGCGGTGTCAACGTATGCTTTTACGATACCTTCAGCAGCGATACGGCTAGCTTTTTTAGCAGCAGCAGCCAGACCTCTTTCACGCAGCAGTTCGATTGCCTTGTCCTGATTGCCGTCAGCCTCGGTCAGTGCTTTTTTGCACTCCATCATGCCGCAGCCGGTGATTTCACGCAGTGTTTTTACGTCCTGAGCTGTAAATGCCATGTCAAATTCCTCCAAACTTTAGTTTCGTTTGCTTTTTATTAGAAAAGAAGCTCCCGACAGGACGCTCCTGTCGGGAGCGGTAACTTCCCTGTCCGACGTTTTATAAATTATTCAGCGTCTTTCTCTTCAGCTTCCTGAGCCTCAGTTTCGGTCTGAGCGCCCTGTCTGCCTTCGATGATTGCGTCAGCCATGGTACCAGCAATCAGTTTTACAGCACGGATTGCATCGTCGTTACCAGGAATTACATAATCAATTTCATCTGGATCGCAGTTGGTGTCAACGATAGCAACGATCGGAATACCCAGTTTCTTTGCTTCAGCAACAGCGATTCTTTCTTTTCTTGGGTCAACGATGAACAGTGCGCCTGGCAGCTTGTCCATGGTCTTGATACCGCCCAGATATTTTTCGAGTTTTTCGATTTCAAGCTCGAGTTTGCCTACTTCTTTCTTTGGCAGACGATCGAAGGTGCCGTCTTCCTGCATCTTGCGCAGCTGTTCCAGTCTCTGGATTCTGCGGCGGATGGTCTTGAAGTTGGTCATCATACCGCCCAGCCATCTAGCGTTAACATAGTGTGCGCCTGCACGCTCTGCTTCTTCTTTGATGGACTCGCCAGCCTGTTTTTTGGTACCAACAAACAGTACGTTGTCGCCGTTAGCAGCTACATCGCGAACGAACATGTAAGCTTCTTCGAGTTTCTTAACGGTTTTCTGCAGGTCGATGATGTAGATACCGTTTCTCTCGGTGAAGATGTATCTTGCCATCTTCGGGTTCCATCTGCGGGTCTGGTGGCCAAAGTGTACGCCTGCTTCCAGCA
>NZ_CALXIN010000073.1 GCF_944388365.1 uncultured Negativibacillus sp.
CTTTTCGGATGTGGTAGACCGATGGAGTAAAGATATTGCCTGGGTACTCCTCATGTATCTGCGGTGCATCCTCTTTCAGCGCATCATCAATGGTGTATACGCCTGGCAGCTCCTCATATTCTACCTCGATTGCTTCCAGCGCCTGATCCACCAGGTCCTTGCTCTGTGCCGCTACCATGGCAACCGCATCGCCCGCATAACGGATGCGGCCTATCAGGTACATATATCCTGCCCAGCTCTTGGGCTTTCTCATTTCTTCAAAGGTGACAACCGCCTCTACACCGGCGATCGCTTTTGCCTTGGTGGTGTCGATGCGGGTAACTCTCGCACTGCTGTATGGACTGCGGAGCACACCGGCATACAGCATCCCTTCCATGTAAATATCCGCTGCATAGCGCGCTTTTCCGGTGACCTTGGAAACGCCGTCAATCCTTGGCTTGGACTGATTGAGCGTGTTAAATTTCTTTTCTCCCATCAATGGCATCGTTCAAAACCCCTCTTCTATTGAAATTTCCAAAATTCTTCGGTTGCCTGTCTCAGTTCCTGCCTTGCTTTTTCCTTGTCCATCGTGGTCAGCACACCATCTCGTTTCAGCCACTGACCATCCACCATGACATTGACCACATTTTGTGGATTGCAGAACAGAATCAGCTGGTCATAGATATTCTTTTCGTTGATCGGTGTCGGCAGCAGAATGTCCACCGAAATCAAGTCTGCCAGGTTTCCTTCACGGATGCTGCCGGCATCCTCAAGTCCGATCGCTTTGGCTCCCATCGAGGTAGCCATCTGATAAACCGTTTTGGCCGGCATCACCTGCGGGTCGCGCTGGTTTGCCTTGTGTACCAAAAAGGCAGCGCGCATGACCTCGAAAAAGTTGGTGACATAGCCGTCGGCTCCCAGTCCCACCGTCATGTTGCGGTCGAGCATTTTGCTCACCGGTGCAAAGCCGCCGCCGACCTCGCAGTTGGAAATCGGCATGGATACCACCGAAACCTGATGTTTTGCCAGAATGTCAAGCTCCTTGTCCGAAACCTGCACAACCTGCGACGCCAGAACATTGCGGTCAAGATAGCCCAGCTGCTCATATCTCTCCACCGGTGTCTGCTGATAATGTGCTCTGCACCAGTCGCCCTCATAGCAGCTTTCGGAGAGGTGCATGTGGATCGGCGCGCCGTTTTCGTCCGCCATCCGTTTTGCCTTTTTGATAAATTCATCCGAACCGGTAAACAGTGTGTGGATGCTGTTGATTCCCTGTATAAGGTGATGTTCGCCCTTGTTTTCACGGACAAAGCGGTCGTTTTCCATCAAACCGGCGTTCGCATTTTCCTTGCTGATTCTCTCACACGCTTCAAAGGTCAGCTTGCCGCGCAGACCGCTTGCCTGTACGACCTCCTTTTCCGCATCCAGTCCGCCAGGAATGGCATTGGGAGCTTCCAGAATGTCCACAAAGGAGGTAACGCCGCTCTTGATCATCTCGATGCAGGCCCACTTTGTTGCCGCCTGAATGTAGCGATGGTCCAGACGGTTCTCGACATAAGGCCACCAGAAATCTTCCAGGAAGCTGGAAAACTCGGTCACTACCGCATCCGCCGAGATGCCGTGAGAGTAAAATCCGTACATGTGGTTGTGTCCATTGACAAAACCAGGCAGAAGGATCTGGTTGTGCAGATAGATCTGTTCTGCTTACTTGATCTGCTGCAGCTGCTCATTTGGAGCCACTTTGACAATTCGGTTGTCCTGTACCTGTACTCCCCATTTTTCTTTTAAGCCGCTTTCCAGGAGAAGGTAGTCAGCCTGTATTACTTTGTTTTGCATTCCTGCGCACTCCCTTTTCGCCAAAAAATTAAAGGCATTTGACAACCTTTGAGAAAGGTTGTCAAATGCCTTTAAAATTTGCAGATGATGAAAATTTCTGATCGTCTTTGGTCAATGATGAACATGACCTGTAACTTTGCGTTAGGAATATCACAGGAAAAATTATCTGTCAATAAGAGTGCGTACGATTCAGTACTTTTTATAAATTCAATCCATGGGATTTATCCATATTTACTGATAAATCTTTCAAAAAGCCTTCTGAAATTCTTTTTAATTTTTTTGTTATTACCAATTATATTGCCTTTCTTACAAGTTTTATTGTATCCCTCTTTTCCGCGCTGCACTTGATGCTGTCGCTTTCGCGGCTGCCGTTTTTATAGCCGCGATAGACTTCAATAGCATTTGCCGCTGATGACAACCTCGTCGTCACCGAGGGAGGAAGAGGATGTACCATTCCGCCTCCTGCGCCTTTGTCACTGTCGGATAGGGATCGCTGTTCTTGTAGGGATTTTTGAACATACCAAGCATTGACGGCGGCACTTTCTGTTGGTGGAGGGATGTGGATTGGAGGTTACTTCCTCGGATGCAAAGGTTTTGAGGACAGTCCGCTTGTGCAAAAGCGGGTCATCGCTACCGCTCAGACAGAATCTCCTCGTCCGGCGGGCAGGTGTAGCGGCCGTTCTGTGCGCCCTTTCCCTTGCAGTCGATGGCATGGGTCGGGCACTGGTTGATGCAGCCCAGACAGAACATGCACTGGTCGCCAAACGAGATGCCTGTGTCGGTCAGCCGGATGTTGCCGGTCGGACAATCCTGCACACAGCGTCCGCAGCGGACACACTGTTCGGACACGGTAAAGGAACAGATCTTGCTCATAAAGTGGTTGAATCCCCAGTTGACCATCCCCGACAGCAGCCGGTCTTTAGCGCTTTCCTCTTTGCTGGGCAGGTGCTCGCCCTTGGAAATCCGCTCGGCAGTCTGCCGGATGAGCGGCAGCGATGCCCTGATTTTTTCGATGGCCTGGGATTTTTCCAACATACGGTCGGCAATCAGGAAGTTGTCCGGCATGCGGATGTCCTGAAAGCCCAGGAACTCCATCCCTCTTTGCTCCAAAAGCGTTTGGCAGGCGCTTGCCGCAGCGCCCGAGGAACCGCCCATGGTCACCACGACATACCATTTTCTGCTGCCCGAAAAGCCGGCTTTGGCGAGAAAATCCTGCACCCTCACCGGAATCTTCCACGCATAGACCGGCGCCACCAGCACATACGGTTTTTCGGAAGAAAATTCTCCCTTTGATTGGTTTTTAAGATAGTCGTTCAGGCAGACAAGCTCGTCCTGACAGTGGTCGGCAAGGACCTTTGCCACAAAACGGCTGTTGCCTGTTGCAGAAAAGTAAAAAATCATGTGCTGTATCCCCCTTGGATTCCTTTTTTCCTCTGCATAGCGCAGGTACTCTGTCGGCTTTGTCCGCTGCTGTGCAGTTTTATACGCTGTTTTCTTCTTATTATTCTACCTTCAAGATAATAAAAAACAAATCCCTTGTCAATATTTTTGATGTGCTTTTACAGGTGCAGTAACAGGATAGACGTCATTTTCTGAAAAATGTCCGCCTACAAACGTCTTAATGGCTTCTTGCCAAAGATTCTAAAAAAGTTTACCTTGGTTTCACCGAATTTGTACGTTTTTCTTTTCCATTTTCGGCCCAATGTTAAATCTATGTAAAATCATGTTAAATCGGCGTTCCGGCCCTTGAAAACAACAAAAATATTGTGTATAAATTGAATGAAAGAATAAAATTTTTGTTAAATTATGGAGGAAGTATCGTGAAGATTACAGATTTTATCAGTCTGCTCGGTGGTCTTGGTTTGTTCCTGTACGGCATGCAGATGATGAGCAACGGTTTGGAAGCCGCTGCTGGTAATCGCATGAAAAAAATTCTGGAACGTCTGACTTCTAATCGTTTTCTGGGTGTTCTGGTCGGTGCAGGTATCACCGCTGCCATCCAGTCCTCGTCTGCTACTACCGTCATGGTGGTCGGCTTTGTAAACTCGGGCATGATGACCCTCAGCCAGGCTGTCTGGATTATTATGGGTGCCAACATCGGTACCACCATCACCGGTCAGCTGATCGCACTGGACGTCGGTGCGCTGGCTCCGCTGTTTGCCTTCATCGGCGTGGCACTTATTGTCTTTATCAAAAAACAGCGCGTCCATCACTACGGCAAGATCATCGCCGGTCTGGGTATCCTGTTCATCGGTATGGATATGATGAGCTCCTCGATGATGCCGCTGCGTGAATCGGAAGCCTTCATCAACCTGATGACCAAGTTCTCCAACCCTGTTCTGGGTATTCTCGCCGGAACCATCTTCACTGCTGTTATCCAGTCCTCCTCTGCATCGGTCGGTATCCTGCAGGCACTTGCCAGCAGCGGTGTCATCGGCCTTTCGCAGGCAGTTTATGTGCTGTTCGGTCAGAACATCGGTACCTGTATCACCGCCGTTCTGGCATCCATCGGCACCAGCCGCAGCGCAAAACGCACCACTATCATCCATCTGATGTTTAATATCATCGGTACCATCATCTTTACCATCGTCTGTATCCTTACTCCGTTTGCACTCTTTGTGGAGGGGCTCACCCCTGGCAATGTCTCTCAGCAGATTGCAAACATGCACACCATCTTTAATATCACCACTACCATTTTGCTGCTGCCATTCGGCAACTATCTGGCCAAGCTTGCAACCAAGATTCTGCCTGACCTGCCGGAAGAAAAAAGCGATGTTATGCATCTGGAATTTATCCGTCCTATCCCGATTGAAAACCGCGGCGAAACCAAGATCGGTCTTTCCGCTATCGCAATCACTGCCATCAAGAAGGAACTGCAGCGTATGACCTCGATGGCAAGAGAAAATGTCACCATGAGCTTTGAAGCGGTCCGCGATGCCAACACCAGCATGCTCGATGACATCCGCAACCGTGAGGAGTACATCGACTACCTCAACAAAGAGATTTCCAAGTACGTTTCCCGCACACTGGTTAAAGAGAGAAACCCGAAAGACTCGCAGTACATGAGCGCACTGTTTAAAGTCTGCGGCAACCTGGAACGTATCGGCGACCACGCCATGAACATCGGTGAATACACCAACATGATTAAAGAAAAAGACATCACCTTCTCCAGAGAGGTTCGCGGACAGCTTGCCATGATGCAGGAAGTCTGCGAGAAGGCACTGGACATGATCGACCAGATCGAACAGGTCGGTTACAGCGCCGAAACCCTGAAGAAGATCGAAGATCTGGAGCAGCAGATCGATGACATGACCGAGGACTTCCGCAACAGTCAGATCGAGCGGATGCAGACCGGAGCATGTTCCGATGAAGGCTGCGTCATCTACTCCGAGATGCTCACCGACTTCGAACGTATCGGCGACCACATCCTCAACATTGCTCAGGAAATGTCCGGCGCAGTCGGCGACTAAGAAAAAAACAACGGCACTGCAAACCAATCGGTTTGCAGTGCCGTTTTCTTTATTCAACAAACTACTGAAGCTGTGCAACGATGCTTCCATACTGAGAAGCGGTCACATCGGTGTCCTCTGCACCGGTCAGCAGCACAAATCGTGCGACCACCGTTTCGCCTCCTGGCACCAGCCAGGTGCCCGAATAGGTCTGCTGCTGGGTAGAAATGGTGCTTTCCAAGGTGGAATAGTAGGAAGTTTCTGCACTGTTGTGAAAGGCATTGTCCGCCCAGAAATAGCCGTCCACTGCGCTCTCGTTTTGCAGCGTGCAGCTGACCAGATAGTAGCCATATTCCTCGGGTTCCACTCCCATATTGGGACAAAGCTCCTGAAGTGCTGCTTCATCCAGCCGCTGTTCGACGGTGATGTCGGTCAGATGCACCCGACTGTACTCGGCAAAGTACAGGTCGTCAAAGCCGGAAAGATAGACGACGCCCACCACCAAAATCAGTGTGGCAAGCCAGAGCAGTTTTCCCAGTATCTTCATTTGCTACACCTCCTCGACCTGCAGCGGGATGCGAACCAGCGTGCTGACTCTATCGTCCGATGCAAAGTCCATTTCCTGCATCTCCCGCACACACAGCTGGTATTCCTGACTGCCGACCGGCGTCAGAAACAGCGCAACGTCGCTGTTTTCAGACAGTCCCATCTTTTCAGCAGCTATCTGGTTCAGCTCCCAGCTGTACACCTCACGATAAACCACATCGTCCACCTTGAGGTAAAAATCCGCAAAGATGCTTCCCTTTAGCTCCACCGCTGTCAGCTGCATCCCTGGAGCAACCTCGTAGCCGTTTTCCTTCAGCAGATCCTCCTGCTGGGTCTCGATAGGAATATTCATACACCTTCCTGCGCCGAACATCTCTCCGTCCACCGGATAGGTTTCGTCCTGGACAATCTCGACCACCTTCATCTGTGTGGACTGCTGGTCGTTTTTCTCCTTGATCATAGTAAACACAAGCTGACGCACCGGACCTGTCAGCACAACCACCAGGACAATCCACAAAACAAGGCCTGCGATGCTTGTACCGCAGCCGGCACAGCCTGTTTTTTTAGCTTCCTTGGGCGTCTGCTGCTGCTGCGGCTCCCCAGAATAGGAGGATTTTTCCTGTGCTTTGGCACGCAGTCGGGCAATGCGCTCGCTTCTTTTCTCTTCCCGCTCCTTTGCCCGTTCGTGCCAGCTGGGTTTATCGGACGGTGCCTCTTCCTCCTGTCCGATGGGATTATAGTTTCCGCAATAGGGACATAACTCGTCGGTATCGGTGTCATACCGCTTGCCACAGGCCTGACATTTGATCTTCATCCTGCGCCCTCCTTTTATTATTTTTTGTCACACTCCCGCCTGTTTTTTCATATCATGGAAGGAAAAGAAACGAAACGGGGTGTTATCCTTGCCAAAAATATTTCTCAGTCCATCCACACAGGAATTTAATCCTTACGCCACCCAGGGCAACGAGGAATACTGGATGAACCTGCTTGCCGATGCGATGGAACCATATCTGCGTTCCAGCGGCATCGAGTTTACCCGCAACGACCCGAACAAAACGGTGGTCGATTCGATCAACCAGTCCAACCTTGCCCACTACGGGATGCACGTTGCCCTTCATTCCAACGCCTCTCCCGAAGGAATGGCAGGTCTGTTGCAGGGCACCGACGTCTATTACCGCCCGGGTCAGGACGCTGCTGCACAGTCGAGCCAGCGATTTGCCAATCTGGTTGTCGAGGAAATGCGAAAAATCTATCCCATTCCTGAACGGGTCAACGCCCGTCCGACCGACTACTTAGCCGAGGTGCTCCAAACCCGCTCTCCGGCGGTACTGATCGAGGTTGCCTACCACGACAACGCCCAGGATGCCCAGTGGATTCAGGAGAACCTCGACGCCATCGCCGAAAGCATCGTCCGCGCACTGTGTACTTACTTTGGTATTCCTTTTTCCATGCCGCAGCCTGAGCGCGGCGGAATGGTCAACACCGGCGGAGCCAACCTGAACATCCGCAGCATGCCCACCACCAATTCGACCATCGTCGCCGTCGCACCGGACAAAGCCAAGCTGACTGTCTATTCCAAGAGCGGAGACTGGTATGCGGTGCGCTATCAGAACGCCACCGGCTATGCCTACGCGCCCTATGTGCTGGTCTCTGACAACTAAAGGAGGTCTGTCCCATGAAAGTGTTCCAATGTTCCTCCCAGGATGGGAGCGTGTCCAGTATGATCGCGCCTTCCATCCCTGTCGTCTTTCCGCAGTGCTGCCCGTATCCATACGGACAGTGCTGCATGATGCCAAACTGCTGTCCGGACGGCTGCATCGACTGCTGCTCCGACCCGACCGCAATCTTTCCGCTGGGTGAGCTGCCCTGTGACAGCACCAGCGGCGTATCGCCCTTCTCCCAGAACACACTGACCCAGAACTCCGTCGCTCCTGCTGCCAGCGCAACTCCTCCGGTCAGCAGCGCCGCGGCAAGTTTTGCCGCGCTGCCGCAGTCAAAAGCGGCTCCTGCCATGGGCAGTGCCGTGCAGTACTCGCTGCGCAGCTCCGAGGTTCAAAATGCCCAGCTGCTCTCGATGGTGCCCGATGTCATCTCCGGTCAGGACATCCGTTCCCACGAAACTGGGCTGTTATTCGCTCCAGGAAACCTGTATTTTGTTTCGCTGAGCCTGAAAGCACAGGCGGGCAGCGGCGAATTTTGCGAGGTCATCGCCCAAATCGACGGAGCACTCCATCCCGATCTGTGCGCCTTTTCCACCGTGCCGCAGTCCGAGGAGCCGCAGGAGGAGCCAAACCGCCTGAGCGCCGGACTGTGCACCAACTTCCTGCTGGACACGGTCGGCGCACCAAACGACCGACTGGTCGAGCTGATGTTCCACACCAGCGCCGACCATCCGGTAGCCGTCACCGGCAATCTGCTGGCGTTCAAGCTGGGCAGCATCCTGCAGGAATAGCCGTTATTCCTGCTTAGGGTCCGGTCCCAGTCCTTCCAGCTCCTGTTCGATCTTGCAGTTAAACTCGTTCTGGGTGCCGCAGTACGGACAATCGACCATTACGTCGTAAATCTTTTCGGTCACCAGCATCATACCGCTGACCTGAGCCGTTTTCAGCTCTCCCATTGGTACATAGCCGGCAACCTCTCCGTCCCCTTCGGACTGATAGTACCAGGTGAATTTTTCGCCGCATTTCTGACAGCGGCAGGTATCTTTATACAAAGCCATAGCTACACTTCCTTTCTTGTTTGTTATATTATACCATCTTTCCCCTTTTTCTGAAAGACACAGGGCGATGTTTTTTTGTATTTGGGCAAGTTTTATGCTATAATCAGAAAAACATACCGCTCTGACAGAAAGGGGAAGGATTTTTTTATGATGCAGATTCCTGACATTGCTTTTACCCACGCAGGCAAGTTCCATGCCGACGACGTGTTTTCCGCCGCACTGCTGCGGCTGTTTGTACCGGACATCCAGATCAAACGGGTGATGAGCCTGCCCGAAGGCTTTGACGGGCTTGCCTTTGACATCGGCTGGGGAAGATTTGACCACCACCAGAGCGGCGCACCGGTGCGCGAAAACGGCGTACCTTATGCCGCCTTTGGTCTGCTGTGGAGAGAGCTTGGAGAAGCGCTGGTCGGCGAAGAAGCCGCAAACTTTGACGAGCACTTTATCCAGCCGCTCGATTTGGAGGACAACACCGGCTGCGGACATCCGCTGGCAGCTGCCATCGGCGCCTTCAATCCCT
>NZ_CALXIN010000074.1 GCF_944388365.1 uncultured Negativibacillus sp.
TGGAGGTCAAATACAAGGGCAAAAACATCAGTGACGTGCTGGAGATGACCGCCGAAGAAGCCTGCGTCTTTTTTGAAAACATCCCCAAGATTGCCCGCAAGCTGCAAACGTTGTGCGATGTAGGGCTGGGCTATGTGAAACTGGGACAGTCGGCGACCACTCTGTCGGGCGGCGAGGCGCAGCGTGTGAAACTGGCGACCGAGCTGTCCAAAAAGGCCACCGGCAAGACTATCTATATCCTCGACGAGCCGACCACCGGTCTGCACGCCGCCGATGTTCACAAGCTCATCGACGTATTGCAGACGCTGGTGGACAGCGGCAACACAGTGGTGGTCATCGAGCACAACCTCGATGTCATCAAGACTGCCGACTACATCATCGACCTCGGTCCAGAGGGCGGCGACCGCGGCGGACAGATTGTTGCTACCGGTACACCGGAACAGGTTGCCGCGTGCAAAGGCTCCTACACCGGACAGTATCTGCGCAAAATTCTCGCCAGATAGACCTGCTCTCGACGCATTGACGCAGAATCAGCCGACAAATGGTTATTTCTTTGTCAGTTTTGTATCTTTACAATGTTATACCACCTTGGTATAATAAAAGCATGAAAATTGAAAGGAAGATGTGAAATGTCCGCAGTTAAAATTACCGATGGAATCTACTCTGTCGGCATCCAGAATCCGAACATGAGAGTGTTCGACATCGTTATGAAAACCGAATCGGGTACTACCTACAACTCCTACGTTGTACGCGGCAGTGAAAAAACCGCACTGATCGAGACCTGCCACGAAGGATTTTTCAATCTGTACCTTGATAATATCCGCGAAGTCTGCCCGCTGGAAGAGATCGACTACATCATCATGAACCACAATGAGCCGGACCACTCCGGTTCGATGGCAAAGCTGCTCGAACTGATGCCAAAGGCACAGATCGTTGCTTCTCAGGCTGGTTCTATGTACCTGAAAAATATCACCAACCGCTGTGACCTCGACGTTCTGCGCGTCAAGGACGGCGACACCATCGACCTGGGCGGCAGAGTGCTGACCTTCTTCTTTGCACCAAACCTGCACTGGCCGGATTCGATGTTCACCTGGGTAGAGGATGCAAAGACCCTGTTTACCTGCGACTTCCTCGGCTGCCACTACTGTGAGCCATACACCTTCGACACCAACATCGCTTATCCAAAGGCATACGATGCAGCACTGGCACTGTACTATGCAGCCATCTTTGGCCCATTTGCTTCCTTTGTCCGCAAAGGTCTGGAGAAGATTCAGGCACTGCCGGAGAAACCGGAATTCATCTGCACCAGCCACGGTCCGGTTCTGACCAAAGAGGGCAGAATGGACGAGGTTATCGCTCGCTACACCGAGTGGTCTGCACCGGTTGTCAACGAAGTTCCGCTGATTCCAGTGTTCTACACCTCCGCTTATGGCAACACTGCAAAGCTGGCTGAGAAGATCCGCGAAGGTATCCTCGAAGTAAAACCAAATGCAGACTGTCAGACCTACGACATCATCGAGCACGACATGGACAAGCTGCATGCGCTGGCTAACCGCTGCGATGCTTTTGCTGTCGGCAGCCCGACTCTCAACCGCGATGCAGTTCCTCCGGTATGGATGCTGCTGGCTGGCATCGACGCTATCAATGCAGCAAAGAAACCAGTTGCAGTCTTTGGTTCCTTCGGCTGGACCGGTGAAGCAGTTGGCAACATTCAGGCAAGACTGATGGGACTGAAGATGAACGTCTTTGAGGACGGCTTCAAGGTTACCTTTGTTCCAAGCGAAGAAGATCTGGAGAACGCAAAAGAGTTCGGAAAAGCTTTTGCACAGAGCTTCTAAACAAAAACAGAACAGTATTTCTTAAAAACGGTCGGACGATGTCCGGCCGTTTTTTTGATGAAAAACAGGTTGACAGCTTGTGCTACAATAAAAATAAAACAGAAAGAAGGAATTTACATGAAGGTACTGTTATTAAACGGCAGCCCACATGCAGAAGGCTGCACCTATACGGCACTGAGTGAGGTAGCGGGTGCTTTGCAGGCAAACGGCATTGAGACCGAAATTTTTCAGATCGGAAAGGCTCCTGTTTCCGGCTGCATGGCCTGTGGTGCCTGCGGCAAGCTGGGACGTTGCGTCATCGACGACAAGGTCAACGAGTTTGTCCAGAAGGCCAGAGAGGCTGACGGCTTTGTGTTCGGTTCGCCGGTCTATTATGCCAGCGCATCCGGACAGATTACCTCCTTCTTGGATCGCGCCTTTTACAGCGGCGGCTCTGCCTTTGAGGGCAAACCTGGCGCTGCTGTAGTCAGCTGCCGCCGCGCAGGTTCCACTGCTTCGCTCGACCAGCTCAATAAGTATTTCACCATCTGCGGTATGCCGGTTGTTTCTTCCCGCTACTGGAACATGGTTCACGGCAATAAACCGGAGGAGGTAATGCAGGACAAAGAAGGCATGCAGATCATGCGCACACTGGGCAACAACATGGCCTGGCTGCTCAAATGCATCGATCTGGGACGCAAAAATGGCGTTTCCTTCCCACAAAAAGAGCCTGCTCAGCGCACAAACTTTATTCGATAAACTGCAAAACCGGCAGGAAAAGCCCACGGGCTTTTCCTGCTGATTTTTGTTTTATCGGGAAACATGTGTTTCATTTTAGAATCAAAACGACAAATTTCTGCTTGACAAGTGAGGAAACGGTGATATAATTAGTTTGTCAATCTAATTAAAAATAACACTTGTTACTTTTAAGCTGGATGAATCGGTCGAAAGGATGGCACAAATGAAACCGTTTGAAGAGCAACTCAATGCAGTGATCGTGGATACCTATCGTTCGATCCTCAAGGTGGAGGAAACAATCCTCAAGCGTTCCGACAAGATAGACCTCAGCATCAACGAGATGCACATGCTCGAAGCGGTGGGCAAGGGCAAGGACCGTCGTCGCACCATCTCGGAACTGGCGGAGGAACTTAACATCACTTTGCCGTCGGTGACGGTAGCAATCAACAAGCTGATGAAAAAAGGATATGTGGAAAAGGTCCGCGGAGAAGAGGACGGACGCATTGTGTACGTGTCGCTGACCAGAATGGGCAAAAAGATCGACTCGGTGCACCGCTATTTTCATGAGTCGATGGTCCGAAGCATCATTCGAGATATGACCGAGGAGGAACAGCAGATCCTGTACAAAGGGGTCATGAAGCTGGACCAGTTTTTGAAGGATCAACTCAAGTGATCCCAAAGAAGTAAACGAGGATAAAGCGAGGGGATAGACGATGTTCAGGATACTTTCAACGGCCAGTGCGCTGCCGCAGTGCCGAAAGACCAACGACGATCTTTCGACCTTTCTGGACACCAGCGACGAGTGGATCAGCCAGCGAACCGGCATCCGCGAGCGTGCGGTGTGTACCAACGAGAGCCTGACCGAGCTACTGAGTGCAGCGGGCAGACAGGCGCTGGAACGCGCAGGACTGCGCGCCGATCAGCTCGACCTGATCCTGTGTGCGACCATTCGAGGCGATTATATCACTCCGTCTCAGGCGTGCATCATCCAGAAGGAGCTGGGCGCCAGCTGTCCGGCAATGGACATCAGCGCAGCCTGCACCGGATTTATGTATGCACTGGATGTGGCAGCGGGATATTTTGCGCGCAAAAAGGTGCGCTATGTGCTGGTACTGGCTGGTGACACCATGTCCCGCCTGGTCAACTGGCAGGACCGTTCCACCTGTGTGCTGTTTGGCGATGCAGCCGGTGCGGTCATTTTGGGAGAGGGCGATGCACTGCGCTCCATTCTGCTGACCGCCGATGGAAACATCGACGTGTTAAACGTCCCGCACAGCGGCGGCAACAGTCCGTTCGACACCCTGCCGCAGCAGGAATCGTTTTTGAAGATGAACGGACAGGAAGTCTATAAGTTTGCGGTTTCTTCGATGTGCCGCGACGTCAAGGAAGCCTGCCGCCAGGCAGAGATTGAGCCGGAACAGCTTGACTGGCTGGTTCCGCATCAGGCGAACCTGCGCATCATCGAGTCGGCAGCCCACAAGCTGAAGATTCCGATGGAACGGTGCCTGACCGGCATCGAACATCTGGGCAACAGCTCGGCAGCCAGCATTCCGGTGGTGCTGGATCAGGCAAACACACAGGGTAAGCTCAAAAAGGGCGACCTGCTGGCGCTGACCGCCTTTGGCGCAGGTCTGACCACCGGCGCAGGCGTGATAGAGTGGTAATTATCCCACGTTGGATAAAGGATAGAATAATTTTTAATTTCAGGAGGAAACAACCATGGTATTGGAAAAAGTAATCAACATTCTGGCAGAGTATAAAGAGTGCGAGCCAAGCGAGATCAGCGAGAACTCCACCTTCGAGGAGCTGGAACTGGACAGCCTGGACACCGTCGATCTGATGATGAGCCTGGAAGATGAGTTCGGTGTAGAGATGGAGATGAGCGAGGACCTCAAAACCGTCGGCGACATCGTTAAAAAGATTGAAGAGCTGACTAAGTAATCTCTGTCGGCAGAAAGCAGAAAGCCGGAACCTCCCTGTGAGGTTCCGGCAAATTTGAAAAACAGGGGACTGTACGAAAGCGGCCGGTGAAACGGCAGATGGATCAACGGCTTGACCGACTTTTTAAGCGACAGCTTGGCTGATGACTTTTAAAGCAATGGCTTGATAGGTGGCTTTTAAAGCAATGGCTTGACCGGCGGCTTTTAAAGTGACGGCTTGATCGACGGCTTTTAAAGCGACAGTTTGACCGGCGGCTTATAAAGCGACGGTTTGACCGGCGGCTTTTGTACAGTCACGAGGAAAGGAATGTGTTCGTTATGATTAAAACTAATCTCTGTGAGCTTTTAAATATCAAATATCCAATCTTTCAGGGCGGTATGGCCTGGATTGCGGATGCATCGCTTGCTGCAGCAGTCAGCAATGCCGGTGGACTGGGCATCATCGCAGCGATGAACGCAAACGCCGCGTGGCTGCGTGAGGAGATTCACAAGGCACGCCAGCTGACCGACAAGCCTTTCGGCGTCAACATCATGCTGATGAGCCCTTTTGCCGATGAGGTATCCGACCTGGTCGTTGAGGAAAAAATTCCGATCGTTGTCACCGGTGCAGGCAACCCTGGCAAATACATGAAGAAATGGGTGGAGGCAGGCATCAAGGTGATTCCGGTCGTTGCATCCACCGCTATGGCAAGACTGGTGGAGAGAAGCGGCGCCTTTGCAGTTATCGCAGAGGGCGGCGAATCCGGCGGACACATCGGTGAGCTGACCACCATGACACTGGTTCCACAGGTATGCGACGCAGTCAAGATTCCGGTTCTGGCTGCCGGCGGCATTGCAGACGGCAGAGGAATCGCAGCAGCCTTCATGCTGGGTGCCTGCGGCGTACAGTGCGGTACCCGCTTCCTGGTTGCCAAGGAGTGTACCGTTCATCAAAACTACAAGAACAAGATCCTCAAAGCAAAGGACATCGACACTATCGCCACCGGCAAACGTCTGGGTCATCCGGTCCGCTGCCTGAAAAACCAGTTTACCCGCGAGCTGTTCAAGCAGGAATATAATTCCAGCGTCAGTGACGAGGAGCTGGAAAAGATGGGCGCCGGCGCACTGCGCAAGGCAGCCAGGGAAGGCGACGAGAAGAACGGCAGCTTTATGGCGGGACAGTGTGCAGCAATGGTTCATAAGGAGCAGACTGCACAGGAGATGATCGAGGAGATGTTCAGCGAGGCTGAAGAGATTCTCCGCGGCGCAAACCGTTTTTACCTGTAAATCTGAAGGAGAAGAGCAATGGGAAAGATAGCATTTTTATTTGCCGGACAGGGCGCACAGTACACCGGCATGGGCAAGGAGCTGTGTGAGATTTCCACTGCAGCGGCACAGGTATTCCAGAATGCGGATCAGCTTCGTCCTTCCACCAGTCAGCAGTGCTTTACTGCATCGGAGGAGGAGCTGGCACAGACCTGCAACACCCAGCCTTGCGTCTACTGCGTCGATCTGGCAGCAGCACGTGCGCTGGAGCAGAACGGAGTTCGTCCCGACGCTGTCGCAGGCTTTTCGCTGGGTGAGGTAGCGGCTCTGTGCTTTGCAGGTGCTTTTGAGGAGAAGGACGGCTTTTCCTTTGTCTGCCGCAGAGCACAGGTGATGGACAATGCCGCTCACCAGCATCCTGCCGGTATGGCGGCGGTGCTCAAGCTGGACAACGAGACGGTGGAAAAACTCTGCCAGGAGTTTGTAAAGGTCTATCCGGTCAACTATAACTGCCCGGGACAGCTGGTAGTTTCGGGCAGCAGCTGTGAGCTGGAGAGCTTCTGTGCACGAGTCAAGGAGTGCGGCGGCAAAGCGGTACCGCTGAAAGTCAGCGGCGGCTTCCACTCTCCGTTTATGGACAGTGCAGAGCAGCAGCTCAAACAGGAAATTGCACAGTTTCATCTGCATGCGCCATCCATGCCGGTCTATGCAAACCGCACCGCACAGCCTTATCCACAGAATGTGGAAGAATGCCAGATGCTGCTGACCGAGCAGATCACCCATCCGGTACAGTGGGAAACCACCATCCGCCGAATGGTCGAAGATGGCTTTGATACCTTTATCGAGGTGGGTCCAGGCAAAACGCTCAGTGGTCTGGTCAAAAAGATCGCCAAGGATGCCACCATCCTGCGGGTACAGGACGGCGAAACACTGACCCAGACGCTGGAAGCGCTGGGCAAAACAGCGGAGGAATAAGCAATGGAACAGAGAAGAACCGCGCTGGTCACCGGCGCATCCCGCGGCATCGGTAAAGCCATCGCTCTGCGCCTGGCAAAGGACGGCTGCAACGTGGCGGTCATCTATGCTGGCAATGAACAGGCAGCCAAGGATACCTGCGCCGAAATCGAGGCGCTGGGAGTGAGCAGTCTGTGCATCCGCTGCGACGTCTCCGACTCGATGCAGTGTGCGCAGGCAGTCGCACAGACCGTCGAAGCGTTCGGCGGCATCGACATTCTGGTCAACAACGCGGGCATCACCCGCGACGGACTGCTGATGTCGATGAAGGAGGGGGACTTCCAGAAGGTCATCAACACCAACTTAAACGGTGCATTTTATATGATTAAGCACAGCTGCCGCCAGTTTATCAAGCGCAGAAGCGGACGCATCATCAACATCAGCTCGATCTCCGGCGTCATGGGCAATGCCGGTCAGGCAAACTATGCGGCAGCCAAGGCCGGACTGATCGGTCTGACCAAGACCACCGCCAAGGAGCTGGCGGGCAGAAACATCACCTGCAATGCGGTTGCCCCTGGATTTATCCAGACCGATATGACCGCAGTGCTGTCCGATAAGGTCAAAGCGGCTATTTCCGAGCAGATTCCGCTGGGAAGAATGGGCGATGTGCAGGATATTGCAGCGGCAGTATCCTTCCTGGCTTCGCAGGAGGCCGGATATATCACCGGTCAGGTGCTGCGCATCGACGGCGGACTGAATATGTAAGCGGTCCACAGGAGGAACAAGGATGAATAGAGTAGTAGTCACCGGCATGGGTGTGATCTCGCCGGTTGGAAATGATATTGAAAACTTTTGGAACAGTCTGATTGCGGGCAAAAACGGCGTTGGAATGATTACCCGCTTTGATACCAGCGACCAGAAGGTCAAGGTAGCGGCCGAGGTCAAGGACTTTGAGCCGACCCAGTACATCGAAAAAGCACAGGTCAGAAAGACCGACCTGTTTACCCAATATGCCATCGCGGCAGCAGTACAGGCGATGCAGGATGCAGGCCTTGCTGCCGGAGAAAATATCGAGGCGGAACGTCTGGGCGTCTATGTCGGTTCCGGTACCGGCGGCATCGGCACCATCACCGAACAGTGCGGCAAGTTTTTCCAGTCCGGACCGCGCCATATCTCCCCATTTTTGATCCCGATGATGATCGGCAACATCGCGGCGGGCAACATCGCCATCCGCTTTGATGCACAGGGACCAAACCTGCCGGTTGTCACCGCCTGTGCCACCTCCACCCATGCTTTGGGTGAGGCGTTCCGCGCCATCCGCTATGGCTATGCCGACGCCATCATTGCCGGCGGCGCCGAGGCAGCCATCGATCCAGTTGGAGTGGCAGGCTTTGCAAACTGCAAGGCGCTGACCACCAACGAGGACCCAGAGAGCGCCTGCACACCATTTGACAAACGCAGAAGCGGCTTTGTCATGGGCGAAGGCGCCGGCATCCTCATCCTGGAGGAATATGAGCATGCAAAAGCAAGAGGTGCGCATATCTACGCAGAGATGGTCGGCTACGGCAACACCTGCGATGCTCACCACATCACTGCTCCACATCCAGAAGCAAAGGGTGCATCCCGTGCCTTTCGTCTGGCGCTGGAGGAGGCAGGCATCACCGATCTGAGCGGCGAGTGTATCTATGTCAATGCGCATGGCACCTCCACTCCACTCAACGATAAATCCGAGACACTGGCCATCAAGCTGGGACTGGGTGAGGAAGCTGCAAAGAAAGCCTATATCAGCTCAACCAAGTCGATGACCGGTCACATGCTGGGTGCAGCAGGCGCTGTCGAGGCGATTGCCGCTGTCAAGACCCTCGAGACCGGCATCATTCCGCCAACCATCCACTACGAGCAGCCGGATGAGGACTGTGACCTCAACTATGTGCCAAACAAGGCGGTCGAAGCACCGGTGACCCTGGCGCTGTCCGATTCGCTCGGTTTTGGCGGCCACAACGGCTGTATTGCCTTTGTGAAGGTAAAGGACTAGAAGTATCTTTATATAACATAGAAGGCGTCTGCCGTTTGATTCAGAACGCCATCCCCTTTTAACCGTACAGCGTTAACACAGGGGAATGATT
>NZ_CALXIN010000075.1 GCF_944388365.1 uncultured Negativibacillus sp.
TTTGTCGATTCCCGCAGCGGCATCGACGAAAAGGTGCTGGAGCATCTGGCGCAGGGATACGGCGCTGTGGTGAGATAGCGTAATTAAAAAGGCACTGCCATTTTCATGGCAGTGCCTTTTTTGGTGTTGGGTGTGGAAATGCTGTGCTTGCCTTCGCGCCGAAGGCGAACGAAAATTTTCGTCCACCTTTTATAAAAGGTGGCGGTTTCCAAAGGCAGCGCCTTTGGTCGCCTTCCGCAGAAGGCGAAAAGCCTTTATCGTCAGGCGTATTTTCGGGGGTATGGACCCCTTTTGCAAGAGAAAAGGGGTCCATGAACCGATTGTCAGTAGAAAGCGACCTCAAAAATTATCCGGTGGATGATTTTTGACAGTAGATAGTCCTGTCCTTTTTCTTGTAAATATTTTCAATATTCGTTTTTTTTATTTATTGTTTTGCTTTCGCAAAACCGCACGAAACGTGCGGCAGCATCGAAACAGCCTTACAGCCTCTATCGTTTTATTTTTATTGGTGATAAGGCTCTATCTGCATCCTACAAATCAAAACCGTGTTCTACAGCAGAAAAACCTCCCACTGGGAGGTTTTTCTGGCAAGTGCGTAACGCTTATCCGTCAAGGGGGATTTTCTCTTGCAAAATCCCCCTCTGTTTCAATCCAAATTTTGGATTGAAACATTCACCCCCAAATGCGCCTGACGATAAAGGTGTTTCGCACTCTGCGGAGTGCGACCAGAGTTTCACTCTGGACTGGACAACTTTTGAAAAAGTTGACAAAACTTTTTGTTCGCCTTCGGCGGAAGGTGGACAAAAACTTTAATTTTTGCACAAACTACCTGCTTTTGCGGCGAAGCCGAATACTTTTCTTTTGGGCGGACAAATATGGAACATATTTTGTCCTCTTTTCTATGCAAAGAAAAGGTAGGTTATTGGAACGTATATTCCGAGCAGGCGACCTTGGTCGGGTAGTCGTCGATCATTTCAATCTGTTCCCAGCCCAGTGCTTCTACCTTGCCGTCGGCGTCGATCTGCAGATAGGCAGTGACGGTGCCGACGACCTCCTCCATGTCGTATAGCTCTTCGAGTGCAGCAGGCAGATAGGTCGCCTCGATGAGGTAGTGTCCGTCCTCCGAGGTGAGCTTCAAATCAGAAAAGTTTTTAAGGGCAAAGCCGTCGGTCAAAAGCGGCGTGCGCAGCCAGTTGAGTGTTTCGGCATACTGTGCATAGGTGCTGAATACCTCGCGGTTGCCTTGACCGTAATTAAAGCCCGATTCCAGCGTTTCGCCCGATTTCATCTCGGCAGTGACAGCGGCATTTTTGTTGAGCAGTCCCTTTTCGTCGTAGGCGTTGTTAATGTCAAAGCTCAGCTCATAGGCGCCTTCGGTGCCATCCCCATTGAGACGATAAACAAAAAGTTTTCCCTCTTTGCGCGAAAAGTTTTGTTCCATCACATTCTGAAAGACCGCATATAAGCGGGTGTCCAGCTTCTGCGGGTTGTCGGTCAGCTCCTCGGTGGGACGGGTCATCAGCTCAGAGGAAAAGGGCAGAGTTTCGCTGCCCACGATGGGAGCGGAGGTTGTCGGTGTTTCCACCGTCTGTTCGGTGGCAGGTTCGGTTTCGTCAGCCGGTGTTTCGTCCTTATCAGACGGCTTCTCCTCAGTATTTTCCTCGGACGAAGGCTCGGTTGTTTCCGCTTCGGTTTCGTCGTCCGGACGCAGCAGGGTCAGCGTTTCGTCAGGACTGTGGGTGGTGTCCTCCTGCGGCTGTTCGGTCGAAAGCTCCAGCGAAACCTCCTGTTCGTCGTCCGGCTTTTCGGCGGTGAGCTGGCTGCGGTCGCATCCGGTGAACAGCAGAGCGCAGACAAGCAGCGCCATCAGTGAAAAGGCATATTTCATAGAAAAATCCCCCTCCATAAAAAGTGGATGAATAGACAGTTGTGTGACTTTCAGAAATCTCAGAAAAAATTCTCTGCTATTTCTGTAAATCATTGTATCACATTTTGAACAGCCAAAAGAGAAAAAATTGTAAACATCCCGTGCGCGAAGATGAAACATTTTCGAATGGAAAATCTCATGCGCAGAATAGATGGAGGGCAGAAGGGCATCGGTGTAAAATTTTGGAAGAACTCACAATTACGAAGACGGTATTTTGTCTGTTATAATAATCCCTGCACGCAAAATTTAGGTGAGTTGTGAGGAAAGGAGCATATTTTATGCCGCAAAACAAAAGAGAAAGTCTGATCTATTCGGTGCTGATGTGTTTTTGCATGGTGCTGTGGATGAGCATTTACAACGTATCGCTGCATCAGGGAGGACTGTCCCTGACAAGTGTTCAGGAGGGCTGGCTGGGATTCCCCATCGCCTATGTCTTTGCCTTCTGCTGCGACTGGTTCTTTGTATCCAAGCTGGCAAAGGGAGTCGCCTTTGGACTTTTACTCAAACCGGACAGCAGCCCGCGCCGCAAGGTCATCACCATCTCGACCTGTATGGTGGTTCCGGTGGTCATTATCATGTCGCTGTACGGCGCTGTCGAGGGCTGTGTCCACACCGGCATGTGGTCGGGTGTGTTTGCACAGTGGCTGCACAATATCCCGTTTAACTTTATCATGGCGCTGCCATTCCAGCTGATTCTGGCAGGCCCGTTTGTCCGCTTTGTTTTCCGCAGAGCATTCCCAGTCGGAAGCATCGCCGCTTAAATTACTGACGTTTCAAAAAAGGACGCAGTGTGACGAAAGTCACGCTGCGTCCTTTTTTTATTTCCTGTTTATGCGTTCTCGCCGAAGAAGAGCTTCATGTCCTCCTCCACGGAATGAATGCCAGCGATGCCAAAGTTTTCCACCAGCACCTTTGCCACATTGGGACTGAGGAAGGCAGGCAGAGTAGGACCGAGGTGGATGTTCTTGACACCCAGGTACAGAAGCGCCAGCAAAACGATGACCGCTTTCTGTTCGTACCACGCGATGTTATAGATGATCGGCAGGTCGTTGATGCTGTCCAGACCGAAGATTTCCTGGAGCTTGAGCGCGATGACTGCCAGCGAGTAGGAGTCGTTGCACTGACCGGCGTCCAGCACGCGAGGAATGCCGCCGATCTCTCCCAGCGCCAGCTTGTTGTAGCGGTATTTTGCACAGCCGGCGGTCAGGATGACGGTGTCTTTTGGAAGTGCCTTTGCAAATTCGGTGTAGTAGTCGCGGCTCTTGGCGCGTCCGTCGCAGCCGGCCATGACGACAAACTTCTTGATGGCGCCGCTCTTGACGGCGTCCACTACCTGATCTGCCAGCGCAAACACCTGCGCATGGGCAAAGCCGCCGACGATCTCTCCATGTTCAATCTCGGTCGGAGCGGCACATCTCTTGGCGTGCTCGATGATCTGAGAAAAATCCTTCTTCTCACCGATGGCGCCCGGGATATATTTGCAGCCTGGATAGCCTGCGGCGCCGGTGGTATAGATGCGGTCCTTATAGCTGTCCTTCGGAGGAACGATGCAGTTGGTGGTCATGAGGATCGGGCCGTTGAACGACTCAAATTCCTCCTTCTGCTTCCACCACGCATTTCCATAGTTGCCCACAAAGTTTTTGTATTTCTTGAAGGCTGGGTAGTAGTGAGCAGGCAGCATCTCCGAGTGGGTGTAGACGTCCACACCGGTGCCCTGGGTCTGCTCGAGCAGCATCTCCAGGTCGCGCAGGTCGTGTCCCGAGACCAGAATGCCAGGATTTTTGCCGACACCGATATTGACTCTGCTGATTTCAGGGTTTCCATAGGCGGAGGTGTTGGCTTTGTCCAGCAGCGCCATGCCGGCAACGCCGTACTTGCCGGTTTCCAGCGTCAATGCGACCAGATCGTCCACGCTGAGACGGTCATCCAAGGTGGCTGCCAGTGCGCGCTGGATGAAGGCGTCCACATCGGGATCGTCCTGCATCAGCACGTTAGCGTGCTTGGTGTAGGCGGAGAGTCCCTTTAATCCGTAGGTAATCAGTTCGCGCAGCGAACGGATGTCCTCGTTTTCGGTGGAAAGAACGCCCACCGTCTTAGCCTTCTCCTCCCAGTCGCCTTCACCGTCCCACAGGGCAGCTTCGGGCAGATTGGCAGTGCTGTGCAGGCGGCTAAGCAGCTCTTTTTTGGTGTCCAGTGTGGTGCGGATGCGCGCCTTGATGCTCTCTTTGTCAAAGTTTGCATTGGTGATGGTGGTGAACAGGTTGAGGGTGACGAGGTAGCTGATTTGGGTTTCAACCTCCTGTCCTTCGCTGCGCAGAGCGGTAGCGACGGCAGAAATGCCCTTGGTCACATACACCAGCAGATCCTGCATGGCGGCGACGTCCGGCTGTTTGCCGCAGACACCTACCTTTGTGCAGCCTCTGCATCCTGCGGTTTCCTGGCACTGATAACAAAACATCTGATTCATTGTGTAGTTTCTCCTTTTGATTGTATTTTTCCCGTATGCAAACTGCCCTTGTCGGAAGGGCGTCCGCTGTTTTTTAGAATACGACGACCAGCAGCATCTTAAACTGCTCCTCGCCGTATACGGCATGTGGATGGCCGGCGGGCATCACGATGGATTCTCCCTCATGGAGGAAGTATTCCACGCCGTCGATGGTGATTTTTCCGACGCCATCCAGACAGGTGACAAAGGCATCGCCGCCCGACTTATGGGTGCTGATCTCCTCGCCTTTGGCAAAGGAAAACAGGGTGATGCTCAGCGCATCGTTCTGTGCCAGCGTTTTGCTGACCACCTGTCCTTCCTGATAGGAGATCTCCTCCTTTAAGGTCAATACTTCCGACTGGCTGATGTTTTTCATTTTGGTGTTCATTATAATTGCCTCCTGACTTGCTTATTCTCAGTTTCCTGCATTTTGCTGCCCGTTATTCAGACACAGCATGGTTTTACACAGATTTTTTCCTGTTTCTGTCCGAAAAACATCTGTGAGCAGCTTCTGCACCGTTTCGGGCGTCATCTGCTGCTCGTAGATGTTCACCAGCAGATCGGCTTCGACCAGAATCTGATAGTCGATGCCGTCGATCTGGTCGTAGTAGTGGTGGTGGGTCACCAGATGGCAGATGCGCGCCATGTCCTCTTCCTCCAGCGCAAATTCTGCCAGCAGCGCCCGTGCGCAGACGGGTCCCTCTACCTCTTGAAGTTCGCTGGTGCAGCGGCCGTACTTTTGTTTGCACGGGCCGATGGCGATGTCGTGCACCAGCGCTGCACATTCCAGCACAAACTGGGTGTGCGCGTCCAGCTGCTCGGCTCTGCCGATGAGCTGGGCAAACCGGTGCACCTTGAGAAAATGCTGGATGCGCTTTGGACTGCCGGCATCGTGGGAGACCATCCGAAGGGTGATCTGATCGAGTTTGACGCAATCTTCCATGCCAAAAACCTCCTGACCTCATCTGAAACAGTGTTGCTTTGATGATTTTATGATAGCCGATTGTCGGCGGAAAGTATGTTGTATTTCAAACAAAATCGCCTTTTTCCCGCTGAAATTTTGGAGGAAAAGGCGATGGAGAGGAGAATTTTTGCACCGGACAGGATTCGAGCAGTTTTTTAAAAGGGGAGGTGTATGATAAGCGCGTACCCACAAAACGGGACAGGCCATACCGAAACGGAGGGAGCGGACACAGATGGCTGTGGAGATACAGATCAGAGAAAACGTGGTGGTGGCGTGCCTGTCGGGTGAGATCGACCATCACAGCGCGGTTGGACTGCGCGAGACCATCGACCAGAGCGTCATCCAGGCAAAGCCGGAGGAGCTGATTCTGGATTTTTCGCTGGTGACCTTTATGGATTCGTCCGGCATCGGGTTGGTGATGGGAAGATTTCGTCTGATGCAGGAAACCGGCGGCAGGCTGGTGCTGCAAAATCTGCCCGCGCCCATCAAAAAGGTGATGCGGCTGGCGGGACTGGACAAGCTGGCAAGACTGGATTAAATATGCGACAGAAAAATGAGCTTCGGTGGAGGTTTTGTCAATGAAAGCAATCAATACGATGCGCCTGTGCTTTGATTCGCGCTCGTCCAACGAGTCGTTTGCAAGGACAGCGGTGGCGGCCTTCCTGTGCGGGATGGACCCGACGGTGGAGGAGCTGGGCGAGGTAAAAACCGCCGTTTCCGAAGCGGTGACCAACTGCATCGTCCACGGCTATCGGGACATGATCGGCAAGGTGTACATAACAGCAAATATATATGAGGACAATCGGATCGTCATCAAAATCAAGGACAAGGGCTGCGGCATTGAGGACGTGAAAAAGGCGATGGAGCCTTTGTTCACCACTGCCGCCGCCGAGGAACGTGCCGGGCTGGGATTTGCTGTGATGGAAAGCATGATGGACAAGGTCAAGGTTTCCTCCCAGCTGCAAAAGGGCACGACGGTCGTGCTGGAAAAGCGGATTGTCTCCAAAGGAGAGTAATCATGTACACAACAGCCGAGCAAGAGCGCAGCCGGATGATCGAGGAGAACATCGGGCTGGTGCACGCCTGCGCCCACCGATTCAAGGGCAAGGGCATCGAGTACGACGACCTGTTTCAGGCAGGCTGTATGGGACTGGTCAAGGCGACCGACGCCTTTGACACCGAGCGCGGCGTGCGCTTTTCCACCTATGCAGTGCCGGTGATTCTGGGCGAGATGCGCCGGCTGTTTCGGGACGGCGGCACCGTCAAGGTCAGCCGCAGCCTGAAGGAGCTTTCGATGAAGGTGGCGCGCCAGCGCGAACAGCTGAGCAAGCGGCTGGGACGCGAACCAACGGTGAGCGAGCTGGCAGCAGAGCTTGCGGTCAGCGAGGAGTCGATCATCGAAGCGCTGGGAGCGGGCACGCCGCCGGTGTCGCTGACCAGCGAGGAGGACAGCGCGCAGATCGACCTGCCGGTGGATTCGCCGGAGGAGCTGCTGTCCGACTTAATCTCACTCAAACAGATGCTGCGCCAGCTGGAGGAGCGCGACCGCCGGCTCATCGAGCTGCGGTACTTTGGCAACAAGACCCAGGTACAGACGGCGCAGGAGCTGGGCATGACCCAGGTGCAGGTGTCGCGGCGGGAAAAAAAGATACTGCTGTGGCTGCGCTCCCAGCTGGTTTAAACAGAGCTATCCCCTGACCGGCGGGTCGGTTTGCATCCGCCGCCCGTCGGTTTTCACATACAACACCCAATCGTATCAACTCTCAAACACCCAAAAAGACCGGACTTTTTTAAGTCCGGTCTTTTTGGTATCTGTTTATTTTTGGTTTGCCTGCCAGTCGTCTTTGAGGATGGCGTACAGGTCGCAGTCCTCGAATCTGTCGCGCAGACTGCGGTACTTCTGGCGCATCCTTCCTTCGTGGGACATCCCGCATTTTCTCAGCACTGCGCCGGAAGCGACATTTTCCACGGCACAGGTTGCCTCGATGCGGTTGAGGCAGACGGTGCCAAACGCAAAGTCGATGACCGCTCTGGCTGCTTCGGTGGCGATGCCCTTTCCGCGCCAGTCGGCATTGATGGTGTAGCCCAGCTCTGCGAGGAGGCTGGTGTCACTCAGCATGGTCAGCGTGATGTTTCCGACAAACTGCTCTCCCATGCAGATGCACCAGCGGTAAAAGTCGGGCCGCTCATACTGGGCGAGAATATGGTTTGCAAAGCCCTGCTGGGCTTCCTCGCGGGAATAAACCGGCTGCCAGCCGGAAAAGGGCGAGGTCTGATGCAGCTGGCTGATGTGGTCAAACATCGTGGCTTCGTCGTCCTCGGTGTATCTTCGCAGCGTCAGACGTTCGGTGGTGAGTGTCCGCGTGCCGACGTGATGCGGCAGCTGCTTTTGCTGTTCCCAATCGGCTTTGAGGATGGCATACAGGTCGCAGTCCTCCAGCACGCCGCGGGTGCTCAAATATTTCTGGCGCATCCGTCCTTCATAGGACATTCCGCATTTTCTCATGACGCCGCCCGAACCAGGGTTGTCCAGCGAGTGATAAGCTTGGATGCGGTTAAAACCGACGGTGCCAAACGCAAAGTCGATGACCGCCTGCAGCGTCTCGCTCATGATGCCTTGTTTCCACCAGCGTTTGCCAAGGCAGTAGCCGAGGTCTCCCACGCCGGCTTTTTCGTTGAGAATAAACAGACCAACGGTGCCGATGGGGATAGCGTCCAGCGTGATGACCCAGTGATAGTAGTTGGAATCCTGGTACAGCGGCAGCCAGCTTTCGAGGATGGTGCGGGTGGTATCTACCGACAGATGGGTGGGCCACATTAGGAATCGGGTGACCTCAGGGTCGCTGGCCCAGTTATCGAACATCGCCTGTGCGTCATTTGGTGTAAAGGGTCGCAGCGTCAGACGTTCAGTGGTGAGTGTCCGCGTGCCGACGTGATGCAATGGCATAGAAATCCCTCCTTTATGTCTGCTGCCACTGTAAGGCGGGAAGTGATTTTACTTGATTTCCTGTTCCAGGGATGCAAATTCGGGCGTGTTGAAAAATTCTGCAAGGGAAATGTCCAGTCCGTCACACAATTTTTTGATGGTGACGATGGAAACATCCCTGCGCTTTTCATTTAACATGCTGTATACGGTGGATGGTGTCACACCGGACAGCGTTGCCAGTTCATTGGGTCGGATGTTTCTTTCTTCGCACAGCTGCAAAAAGCGTTGGACGACAGCGTCTTTTACCATACAAATCACGTATAATAAAACCATCTCGAAAGGGGTGGTTTTATTCATTCTCCTTTCCTCGAAAATTGGTTATACGGCAGGA
>NZ_CALXIN010000076.1 GCF_944388365.1 uncultured Negativibacillus sp.
AGGATGTCGATCTTGTTGATGACCAGAATCGCCGGCAGGCGAAGCTGCTGCAGGTTTTCGATCAGCCGCTCCTCAGCCTCGGTGATCTCTCCCAGTGGGTCGGTCACAAAGACGGCACAGTCGACGTCGCCCACCGAGTCGGTCACCTGCTTGACCATATAGTCGCCGAGCTTGTTCTTCGGTTTGTGCAGACCAGGGGTGTCGATAAACACCAGCTGCACCTCACCCTCGGTGAGTACACCGGTGATGCGGGTACGGGTGGTCTGCGGCTTGTCCGAGATGATGGCAATCTTCTCTCCAACCAAGAGGTTGAGCAGAGAGGATTTGCCCACATTCGGCTTTCCTACGATGGCAACAAATGCCGATTTTGTCATGGATATCCTGCCTTTCAGTTAAAACAAATTTGTCAGTTATTTTCTTCGTTTGGAGATTTTGGGGTTGGCCAGAAAAAGACACACCACACTCCTGCTGCGACGGCAGCCGCTACCAGCAGCAGCGACTGCGGACGTCCGAGCAGCTCTGCCGCAATCTGCAAAAGGATCTGCGGCTGCCAGAACAGCCGGATTCCTATGCCCACCGCTGCAACAGCCAGTACCAGCACTGCACCGGCGGCAGTATCCTTGGCGGCGGCAGCCAGTGGATGCACTTGCGGGCAGCACAGATCGACGCACCGCTCCACTGCGGTGTTGATCAGTTCTGCGGCGATGACCGCTCCAATGGTCAGAAAAAGGGCCGCATCCTGTGCCGGCGAGAATGCATAATATCCTCGCAGCCACAACACAAAGGCACCAGCCGTCAGATGGAAACGCAGATTTCGCTCCCGACAGACAGCATAACCGATGCCCTTGCACGCTGCCAGAAAGGACGCGGCAAAGTGACTATTCCTGGTCTTGGATGTCTTCTTCATCGACAAAGCTCATGTCCCTCTGCAGGCCCAGTCTTGTCAGCACCAATTCTTCTTTTTCGCGCATGCGCAGTGCTTCCAGGTTTTCGCCCTCATGGTCATAGCCCAGCAGATGCAGCATCGAGTGAACGGTCAAAAAGCCGATCTCACGGCGCAGCGAATGACCGTACATCTGTGCCTGTTCAATGGCACGCGGCACCGAGATGACGATGTCGCCCAGCATATAAGCGCCGGTTTCGTTGTTATAGTCGTACACGCCGTTTTCTCCCAGCGGGAAAGACAGCACGTCGGTAGCGGCGTCCTTGTCGCGGAACTCCTTGTTGAGCTGACGAATCTGCTCATTATCCACAAAGCTGACGCTGACCTCTGCGGCTCCCTGAAAATCTTCCATGGTCAGCACTGCACTGCAGCAGCGGCGAACCAGCAGTCGGATTCCGGTCGGAATCTTGACCGCCTTCTGTCTATTTGAAATTGCTACTTTTACTCCATCCATTGTTATCTGCGCGCCTCCTTGTTGTGATACTTCTCATAAGCGGTGATGATGTCCTGAACGAGCTTGTGACGAACAACGTCCTTTTCGCTCAGGCGCATGATCGCAATGTCGTCGATGTTTTTGAGCACCTTGACCGCCTCAATCAGACCGGATCTGCCGGCATTGGGCAGGTCGATCTGGGTGATGTCGCCGGTGACGATCGCCTTGGAGTTAAAGCCAAGGCGGGTCAAAAACATCTTCATCTGTTCAGGGGTGGTGTTCTGTGCCTCGTCGAGAATGATAAACGAGTCATCCAGCGTACGTCCGCGCATATAGGCCAGCGGCGCCACCTCGATACTGCCTTTTTCCATGTTGCGCTGAAAGTTTTCCGGCCCCATCATATCAAACATGGCGTCGTACAGCGGACGCAGGTAAGGGTCAACCTTGTCCTGCAAATCGCCAGGCAAAAAGCCCAGCTTTTCGCCCGCTTCCACTGCCGGACGGGTCAGGATGATACGGCTGACCTGTTCGTCGCGGAAGGCACGCACCGCCATCGCCACTGCAAGGTAGGTCTTGCCGGTGCCGGCAGGACCGATGCCGAAGGTGATGGTGTTGTTTTGAATGGCGTCGGTATATTTTTTCTGGCCAAGCGTCTTTGGCTTGACCGGTTTTCCTTTGACGGTGACAGCAATGCAGCTGCTGTTCATCTGCGCCATGCTCTGTTCGTTGCCCTGTTCCACCAGGGTGATGACATAGCGCACGTTCTGTTCCGAAAGAGCCCCGTCCTTCTGCACCATCGTCAGCAGTGTATCAATGGTGCGCTGTGCTTTGGACACCGCCTCACTCTCACCGGTGATTTTCACCTCGGTGCCGCGGCAGACGATGCTGACGCCAAAATGCTCCTCAATAATTTTGATGTTCTGATCCCCGTTGCCGAACAGAATCAAAACGTGTTCGATCTGTTCGATCTGCAATACCTGTTCGATGAACGATCCCTCCAGACCTTTCTTATCCCTTTTGATAGACTTTCAAATTTCCAGAATTTATTATACCACAGTCCGCATCATTTTACAAACTTATTTTGAATATTCTCCCCATATCGCCTGTTTTTTCGTGAAGATCGTCAGGTCAAATTGTCTGCCTTGTCTTACTGCCCGTTGAGCAGGATTTCCTCCTGCTGTGCAGCGTCCTCCTGAAAGACATACTCCGCCGTCATCACAAGCTGGTTATCCCGCACGCTGCTCTTTATTTTGCGGCTGACCACGGTGCGCTCCGGCGTCTGCCGTTCAAAGCTTAAAAGCTCTGACTCAGCTAGCTGAGCGGCCTTTTCGGCGGTCAGCGTGACTGTTTGCTGCGTTGCAGGAATGACCTGATGGATGGTCAGATCAAACGGCAGGGTGATCCCAAACAGACGCACCGGACGCTCGAACACCCGCTCAAAGCAAAGCTGAGGCTTTCCACCAGCCAGAAACAGCGGGATGCGCAGCTTTCCGAGGTTGAGATAACGCAGATTGACCATCCCGCTGTCGGGCACCTTGAGCGTCTGGGTAAGCGAGACGGTGACCGTTTTCTGCTCGCTGTATTCTACCAACACCTGTGCGCTCGCATGGCGCAGGATGGTGATTCCCTTTGTGCTTTTGACCACGCCGCTGACCACCAGCTGTCCCTTCTGGACAGCATCGCCCTTTTGGAGCACCGCCTGCCCGTCATAGACCTCCATCCGCACAATCTGACCGGCGCGCGACGCCACCACATTGCAGGGATCGGTCGATTCGGGCTGCTCCACCTCGGCCTGCTCGCTGATTTCCACCTCGGCGACGCTTCCCACCAGATTGACCGCCGACCAGATGATCTGTGGATACGCCTCCCGAAGGCGCATGGCAAGGTCGTTTACGTCGAGACTTTTCTTCCAGCTGCCGCGCACCAGCCCTCCTTCCTCCAGTGTCTGCAAGATGTCGTCGTCAGGCACCAGGTGATTTCCATTCAGCTGTATCTCCCAGACAAACCCGCCGGACAGATTGATGCACAGGATAAACAGCGCAATCCCGACGATCAGCCCCATCCGTTTCGAGTAGCGCCGCATCAGAAACGGCAATCCCTGTCGTTTTACCACCCTCACCCGCACATGGGTGCGTCGCACATAAGGACGAATCCGAAAATAGCTTTTGACCGTGGTTTGCGCCACAAATCCTCCGTCGCTCCATTGGGTATAGAAAACAGGGATGCCGTTTCGACCCAGCAGGTTGAGAAAACGCTCGGCAAAATCACCGCGCACCTCAAAGGTCACCGTTCCCCGTACAAACCGCAAGATATTGACCAGCACCGTTATCCCTCCCTCAGCTGCAATATTCCAGACCCAGAATATATCCCCGCAGGATCATACTGTCCTCGGTCATGCAGGCGATCTGCAGGCTGCGTCCGGAAAAACGAATCTGCCCTGCGGCGGTATTGAGCCGCACCGTGCTGTCGTTGTACTCCACAATCCCCTTGCACCCATCCACCAGTGCTTCTCGGTTTCCGTTGAGCTCGATGTGGATTTCCTGGTTTGCAATCACATTTCCCAGCGTCACCGCCTCTTTGTGCTTTGACAGCTCGGCATTTCCCTTTCGCTCCTTTGTCCTTGTTTTCATCAATCTGCCTCCTTTGGTCGTTGTGCCTTTTTGATAAAACTCTCTCCAAATGATATGAGCAAAAGCTTCGTTTTAGCAGTCAAGATTTGCTCTTTTGGTGCATACACTGGTGTCGGACAACCTTTTTTACGATCAAAACAAAGGACGGTGGACAAATCATGAAAAAAGCAATCAATCCTGTTCTGGCTGTCGGCTGCGGACTGCTTGCCGTGGTGCTGGTGTACAGCGGCGACACCTTTGCCCAGGGCATCCGGCAAGGCATTCAGCTGTGCCTGCAGACGGTCATCCCTTCGCTGTTTTGTTTTATGATCCTGACGGGCTTTCTGATGCAGAGCGGACTCTACCGGCTGCTCAGTTTGCCGTTAGGGCCATTTTGTAAAACGCTTCTCTATCTTCCCTCCGAGATGGGCAGCGTCGTACTGCTGAGCCTGATCGGCGGCTATCCCATGGGCGCGCAGTCGATTGCCAGCCTGCTGCGGCAAAACCGCCTTGCCCGCGACGACGCCCAGCGGATGCTGCTGTTCTGCTGCTGTGCAGCTCCGTCCTTTGTGGTGACGGCGGTCGGCAGCGGCATGTTTGCAAGCCAGCAGATCGGACTGCTTTTCTATGGTGTGCAGGTCGGTGTTTCGCTGCTGCTGGGAATGCTCCTTGGTATCGGAGCGCGCCTGCATCGAAAGACACCGGCACTGAGCACCAGCCTTCCCTGCCTATCCACTCCTTTTGCCGGACTGGGCGAAGCCTTTGTCGGAGCGGTCAGCAGCAGCGTCACCACCATGGCGCAGATGTGCGGGTTTATCCTGCTGTTCTCGGCATTGCAGGCGGCGGTGCAGTCGATGGCAGGAGACAGCTCCCTAGGCTGTCTGTTGCTGGGACTTGGCGAAGTGACCAACGGCTGCCGTCTTGCCGCCGGCATGCCTCATGGAGTGCTCTATGCCTCACTGTTTTTGTCCTTTGGAGGCTTTTCGGTGATTGCACAGATCGCAGGCATCCTGCGCGACAGTGGACTGCGGCTGCTGCCGTTTGTCGCTGCGCGCGCGCTGCATGGAATACTCAGCGCATCGGTCACCTTTCTGGTGCTGCCGCATCTGCCGGGCGACATCGCCGTCTTTGCAAACGGCGCACAGCCTGTCCCGATGGGCGATGCCAACACCCCTGTGCTGAGCATCTGCCTGATGATGATGAGCGCACTTTTGTTGATGCAGCTGCCAAGATTTCAGCGAAAAAGATAATTTTTTCTAAATTTTCAAAAAAACATCGAAGTTTGATAGCATTTCTTTGTAAAATTTGTTAAACTAGAAATATAGGAGTATTCCATCTCTTTTTATTGATTGAATTGAGGTGAGCAGTTTGACAAAAAGAGCAAAGATTATTGCCATTTTTCTGGTGGCCTGCCTTGCTTTTTCTTTTTCCATACCGGCTTTGACAGAGGAGGATTCCTTCTTTTTTATACGGGATGAGCAGGAAACAAGCGCTCTCCTGACCGACCGCGCCTATTTTTCCGGTGGCAGCACGATGTCGGGCATTGTGGTCGAAAGCCGCGATAATCTGACCTACCCTTCCGCAGATGTGGGCTTCTGGTCGCTGAGCTCTGAGGCAGAACAGGTTGTTTCCGATGCTGCCGCGCTTAGCATGGATACCATCTTCTACCCTGTCACTCCCGACATGGGTTCGATGTACCACTCCCGCTATCTGCCGCAAAGCCACTATATGGCCGGAGAGACCGGCGGCTACACCCTGAAAGATCCGCTGAAAACGCTGGTCAAGCAGTCCGAGGCGCAGGACATCTCGGTCTGCGCCGTCATCTCTCCGTTCGGACTTGGTTCGATCGACTATAACAACGAACATCAGACACTGGCATCCGAACACCCTGAGTGGCTGAAGGAATCCAGCACTATGATGTATCTGGACCCTTCCAATGAAGAAGTACAGGAGCTCATCGGCGACATCGCCGGAGAGCTGACCCTCAACTATAAGCTTCAGGGCGTCGTGCTGGCCTTCTCCACCAGCATGGAAACCGCCGGTGCAACGCTGGAGGACCTGCAAAATACCATTCTCAGCGTTGCCCGCGCTGTGCGCGACCGCTCCAGCAGCACCCGCATCGGCATCATTCTGCCAGGTGACCTGCTGCAAGGCGAACAGTCCGAACAGGCGCTGGCTCTATTGCAAAATGCGGGTGAACGCGGCATGATCGACTTTGTGCTGCCGCAGATTCACGACACCGTTTCGGACGGAAACACCTATGCAAACACCGTCAGCCTCTGGCAGAGCGCACTGCAAAGCTGCCCACGGCTTCAGATGTTTGTCTGGCAGGATGCCTCCCGTATCCGTGCGCCGCTGAGCGAAGCGGCCTTCTATGCCGATGACCAGGAGATTCTGTTCCAGCAGTTCTACAACCAGATCAACGGCGTCGGCGGTTCGGTGGTGTCCTCTCTGTACAATGTGATGATGTCGCCGGAGCTGTTTGAAAATCTGCGTTTCCCGCAGAACAGCTCCGACTGGTACAGTGATCCTGCATTGGAACGTCCAGAGCTATTGACCATCGGCACTCCGACCGGCATCCTCTATACCGACCAAAATACCGTCACGGTCACCGGCATCTGCGATCCTGCCCAGACGCTGTACCTGGACGACGAGGAATATCAGGGCGAATACGGTGAGATCACTCCATCGGGCTGCTTCTCGCTGGAACTTCCGTTGAAGATGGGACTCAACCGCTTTGTATTTACACAGGGCGACCGTGTCCGCACCGTGCTTGCCAGACGCAGCACCTCCGTAGAGGAAAAACAGCTGCCGATCAGCTCCATGCAGGAAGACTCCCTCTTCCCACAATACAGCCAACCGGTCTGGATCAATGAACCGCTGATTGTCAGCTGTTCCGCTCCTTCCGGCGCACAGATCACCGCTTTGATTGATGATCAGCAGTATGAACTCACCCAGCTTGATCCCAGCATTCCAAAGGGATATCCGGCGGCATATCAGGCACAGATCCCGCTGCCCGAAAATGTATTCGAAGTCACCAACCTCGGCCACGTTTCCTATAGCATGGTCTACAACGACCGTCTGAGCTACCAGACCTCTCCTGGCGAGATTTTCCTGCTGGCAGAACAGCAGGAACTGGTTGTACAGGTCACCGACCCGATCGCACCGGTGTATAGCGATGCATCCGAACAGGAGGTTCTGTACACATTGACACAGGATACCAAGGATTATGTGGTCAAGAGCGGTACAGAGCACTTCTATCTCCAGTCGGGCGGCTGCATTCCGAAAAGCAGCGTCAAGGTGCTGACCAGCGCCACCGACATCTACACCGTATCCAAGCGCATCAGCAACGTCATCGTCCAGAGTACCAGCCGCGGAGAATACATCACCTTTGCCGGCGGCAGCGAGCTGCCGTGCAGCGTGACCTACGATGAAGAAAACCGCACTGTTACCCTGCAGCTGTCCCATGTTCTGGACATTCCGCTGCAGCTGGACTATCTGCAAAGCGATTTGTTCGAGGATATTCAGGTCACCCGCGACAATACTTCCGTTACCATGCAGCTGACGCTGAAGGAAAATATGCCGTTTTATGGCTATCAGGTCACCTTCACTGAAAACAACATGGTGGTTTACTTCCGCTCCCACTTCTCCGACAGCAACACTCAAAGTCCGCTGGACGGCGTCAATATCGTCATCGACCCAGGTCATGGCGGCAGCGATACCGGTCTGCTCGGTTTGCTGGAAGGAAGCGGTCCCAACGAAGAAACCCTCAATCTGGCGCTTGCCAATGCACTGTATGATCGGCTGCACGCACTGGGAGCAAACGTCTATCTGACCCGCTCCAACCACTCCGCCATGGCAGGACTGGACCGCGTCATGTTCGCACAATATCGTGAGGCGGACCTGTTCCTCTCGATCCACCAGTGCACCAGCGACGAGCCTGGCATCCATATTTCCTACAATAATCCGTTTTCCGCGCAGCTGGCGCAGCGCATCTCGGACGGACTGTCCGCCCGTCTGCAGCGTCCGCAGCAGGAAACGACCCTTTCCAATTCCTACCTTGCCGCCGTCACACTGATGCCGGCTGTCAGCATCGACCTTGGCAGCCTTTCCAACGCTTCGGACTACGGCAGCATCAGCGATCCTGTCGACATCTATCGGTCAGCCTATCAGATCGCGCAGGATCTGGAGCAATTTTTAGAGGATGCACAGCAGGAATATACCGACGCTGTTGCACAGGCTCAAACCGACACAGAATAAAGCAACTATAAAAAGAGAGGCGCAGACCAAATGGTCTGCGCCTCTCTTTACTTATGAAACATTATTTTGCCATTGTTACTTTGTGGAACACTTTTTTGCCTTTTTTGAGGATGATGTGACCCTCAGCAAAATCTGCCTCGTTGACAGCTGCATCAAAAGCGGTTACCTTCTCATCATTGATTGTAATACCGCCCTTTTTTTTCAGTCTCTTTGCCTCTGCCTTGGATGGGGCAAGCTCGGTTTTTACCAGCAGGTCTGCAACCAGAATGCTGCCATCGGTGAAGTCTGCGCCGGTCAGCTCGGTGGTTGGCATGTTCTCGGTGTTGCCGCCGGAAACAAACAGTGCCTTGGAAGCATCCAGTGCTTTCTGCGCCTCCTCGGTGCCGTGTACCATCTCGGTCAGCTCGAATGCCAGACGCTCTTTTGCCACGTTGAGCTG
>NZ_CALXIN010000077.1 GCF_944388365.1 uncultured Negativibacillus sp.
ATTCTTTTGGGACCGGACTGTCCTTTTCCTGTGAAGACATCTGTCCTACCTCGCACAGTCCCAGCGACAGCACCGCTGCTGCTCCGTAGCTGACCACCGTCAAAAAGCCCGCCAACGCATAGTTCTGGCCGATCCACAGCGAGTAGACAGCGGATGCCAGCAGCAGACCGGCGGTTCCGCAGCTGTCCAGCACGCCAAACACCTTTTGACTGTCCTGTCCTTTACAGGACAGATACACCAGCGTCGTATCCACACCGGACAGACCTGCAATGACCACCGCCAGCAGGACACGCTCGAGCAAAAAGCCCCAGAAGTCGGTCGCCTGCCAGAAGGTCACCTGGGGGGCAAAGGAGCCGATGCTGCAAAGCACGACGGTCCGCCGGTAGCCGATGCGGTCGGCAACGATGCCCCACGGGATTTCCAGTCCCAAACGCAGCAGCATGAACACCGTTTCAATCAGGCTGATTTCAAAGACGGAAACGCCCTGTGCCTGCCGATAGAGGGTGGCGATGGGCGCATAAAAGACCATCCCCTGCAAAAAGGAGATGAGATACATCAGATAAATATTGCGTCTGTTCAAAAGAAAAACTCCCTTTACATCAAATTGAAAACAAAGTAAAGCAAAGCAAGCCCTCCTGCATGAGCAGGGCTTGCTTTGTTGATCTGTTTTTCTTTTTTAAATCAGACGCAGCATTTGCATGATCTCCTGACAAAAAAGAGAATAGAACGGTCTAAATTAGAACTCGATGTATTCCTCGCGCTCTGCACCAACCGAAACGTACTTGATCTTGCAGCCGACAGCTTCTTCGATCATCTTGATGTAGTCCATCGCTGCCTTTGGCAGGTCTTCCGGTTTTCTGCACTTGCTGACGTCGCAGTTCCAGCCATCAACATATTCGATCACTGGTTTTGCATCGTCGAGGTCAGCACCGAATGGGAACTCTTTGACCTGTTTGCCGTGAACGTCATAAGCGACGCAAACTGGAATCTTCTCGAAGCCGGACAGAACATCCAGCTTGGTCAGAGCGATTTCGTCAGCGCCCTGTACACGAACACCGTAGCGGGAAGCAGGAACATCGAACGGACCAACACGTCTTGGACGGCCGGTTGCTGCACCGTACTCGCCGCCGGCTTCGCGCAGGTCGTCTGCCTCTTTGCCGAACAGCTCGCAGGTGAATGGACCTTCACCGACGCAGGTGGAGTATGCCTTCATAACACCAACAACATTGTGCAGCTTGTGGTTTGGAATGCCCGAACCGATCGGTGCATAGGCTGCGATGGTGTTGGAGGAAGAGGTGAATGGATAGATACCGAAGTCGATGTCGCGCAGAGCACCCAGCTGTGCCTCGAACATGATCTTCTTGCCTGCTTTTTCAGCCTGATCCAGATAGAGGCTGGTGTCGCAGATAAAGTCTTTGATTGGGTTGCCGTAGGTTTCCAGCCAGTTCCAGATGTCCTCATAGCTGACCGGTTTTGCACCGTAAACCTTTTCGATGGTCAGGTTCTTCCACTCAACGATGCCTTTCAGGCGTTTTTTCAGAGCTTCCGGCTGGAGCAGATCGCCAACGCGGATGCCTTTCTTCATATATTTGTCGCCATAGACTGGAGCAATACCGCGGCGGGTGGAACCGTACTTGGCATCAGCCAGACGCTCCTCCTCCAGGCAGTCCTGCATTACATGGTATGGCAGGCAGATGATAGCACGGTCAGAAATTTTCAGGTTGTCCGGTGTGATTTTGACGCCAGCTGCGATCAGCTTGCCCATCTCTTTGTGGAGATGCTCCAGGTCGATGACCATACCATTGCCCATGACGTTGACAACCTCTGGACGCAGGATACCGGATGGCATCAGATTCAGGATAAATTTACCCAGATGATTGATGACGGTGTGACCAGCATTGTTGCCGCCCTGATAGCGGACAACCACATCATAGCTTTCCGAAAGCAGGTCGACCATTCTTCCCTTGCCTTCGTCACCCCAGTTGATACCAACAATAGCACTTAACATTTAATAAAACCTCCCTTTCCTGATTACAGGGACACAAAACTGGTGCAGGCTCCTCTGCATAAAACAATTATGGAAACAGCACTTATTTTTTTCTCCGTCTGTTATTATACTTTTGTCCATTGCCTTCTGTCAATCACTTTTTGACAAAAACACAGCAAAATCAATCGCTGCTTTCCTGTCACTTATGGCAGAATTTGCACCAAATTTTGTATAATAAAACAGCTTTTTCCTTTTTGATATGTACTTTTCAGATAATTTATTGTATAATAGGGGTGTAATTTCTTCCTGCTATTTTTTTCACGAAAAAGGAGTGTTCTATATGGCGTTAACCGTTGGCGAAATTCTGAACATGGAAGAACTTCGAGACTACCGCGTTCTGTGCGGTAAAAAGGGACTGGGCCGAGAAGTATCCACCGTCACGGTCATGGACACACCGGATGCAGAACAATGGCTGCACGGCGGCGAAATTCTGGTCACCTCGGGTTACATCATTCACACCGGCATCAGCGATATGTCCGAGCTGGTCCGCCGTCTGGATCGGGCAGGAGCTGCTGCACTGTTCATCAAGCTGGGCAGCTATGTACAGGCATTGGACGAGCAGACCATTCAGACTGCAAATGACCTGGGCTTTCCTATCATCAACATGCCGCAGGAGTGCGCTGTTGCCGAAATTATCAATCCGGTGCTGAAAAAGCTGATCGACGCACAGGCTTCGGCCATCCGTCTGTCTGAAAACATCAGCACCTCCTTTATCAATACCGTCATCAACGGCGGCGGCATTACCGACATCATCAATACCATCTCCACCCTGCTCAACCAAAACATCGCGTTTTACGACACTGCATTCAACAAGATTTATCCGTCCAAAAACGCTTCGCTCAAGGAGGACTTCAAGGAGACCTGCACCTCGTGCTATCCGCACCTGAATGTGACGCTGGATGACAAGAGCTACGGCTACATCGTCATCATCGACGACAGCCGTCAGGAGATGAGCAGCTATGAAACGATGATCCTCAACCATGCCTCCACCGCACTCAAGCTGATCGCGCAAAAATATATCTCCAACATGGAGATCGAATCGCGCTACCGCGACGGATTTGTACAGGACATCGTACTCAACAACATCAAGAGCTTGCAGGAGGTCATCAAGCGCGGCAAGATCTACGGCTGGGATCTGAGCGAAAAGTTCTATACCACCATCATTGTAGACATCGACGACTTCAAGATTCAATACCTGAACATCCGCAGCAAGAAGGACAGCGAAAACATCGAGAAGCGCAACGAGGAAATCTTCGATTATTCGCTCAAATTCTTCCGCAAGTACTTTAAGAGCGTGCTGTACACCAAATTTACCGACAGCACTGCTTTCATCATCAAGCACGACAAGCCGGACGATGAAATCTGCAAGAAGATCGTTTCCTGCTGCAACACACTGCGCACCGAAATCAGCGCGCAGTATAACTTCACTGTGACCATCGGCGTATCCGAGGCCAAGGACACCATCATGGAATGTCACACCGCTTATCAGGAATCGCAGAAGGCGGTCAAAATCAGCCGTCTGATCTACAAGCGCGACAACGTGATGATGTACACCGAGCTTGGCATCTACAAATTCCTCGACGGCATCAAGGACAACAACAGCGTCAAGGAATTTTACAAGGAATACATCGACAAGATCTGCCGTCACGACGAGCTGCATAACACCGACTTTATGGAGACGCTCATCAACATTGTGCAGAACGGCTGGAACCTGAAGATGGCATCGGACACAATGTACCTGCACTACAACACCATCAAGTACCGATACAAAAAGATCGAGGAGATTTCGGGACTTGACCTTGACCGCACCGAAGAAAAGCTGAGCATGGAGCTTGCCGTCAAAATCTATCTGATGAACCACATTTGATTTCGGCTGAGCTGACTGAGCAAGCTCAGTCCCACCCATTTCGCGTTGTCGGTGAAGTGTAAATCGCAAGCCTCGTTCTCGCGCAGGTCGCTTCGCTCGTTCTAGCAAAAAAGTTTTTGTCAGCGGATGTTTGCACGGTTGCCGCAGGCAATTTTGCCCGATCCTTTATGGGCAAAAAGTGCAAACTCCTGATTGAAAACTTGTTTTCAATCTATTTTTCTTTCAAAAAATTGTCCAGTCCAGAGTGAAACTCTGGTCGCTCGTCGCAACGAGCGAAACACCCTTATCGTCAGGCGCTCATTGGGAGAGCTCGAGATTGAACACTTGTTTTCAATCTCCTTTTCTGCAAGAAAAAAGGTTCTCGAAAGCCGATTTGTTTTGCAATCTATCCCCGAAAAGTTCCCAGTGGGAAGTTTTCGAAAGGTAGCAGGCTGCACCTTAAAACTCTCATTCACCTGCCACTCTTCTGCGCAAAACAATCCTATCCTTACATCATTTTTGTTTCCATACACAACAATTCTCTTTCCTAACAGCAGAAATTTTTCCGTCCTTTTCCATGAACGGTGGAGGTGTTCGTTAAAATAGTCATTATACAAACCATCTGAAATCGAAAATAGCCAAAATAGAATCATCAAAAACTGTGAGGGAAACAAAAATGAGAAATCTTAAAATAGAAAAGAAAATGTATGAACTGGCTGTCCAGCTGATTGAACAGCGCTATCCGACCGGCTGGGGCGGCGCGGCAGTGATCCGCACCGACAAAGACCACTACTTCACCAGCGTTGCCATCGAAACGGCAAACGCTTCCGCCGAACTATGCATCGAGGTCGGCGCGATGTGTGAGGCGCACAAGTACAACGAAAGGGTCACCCATTGTCTGTGTCTCACCCGTGACGATGAAACATCGCCCTATAAGGTTCTGTCGCCCTGCGGCATCTGTCAGGAAAGACTGCGATTCTGGGGCGAGGATGTTCAGGTCGGCGTCACCACCGACGATGGACAACTCCTGTTCGTACCGTTAAAGGAGCTTCAGCCTTATCATTGGTCCAAAGCTTACCCTGCTGAGGAATTGGATCATTATGTGCCGGCAGATGAAGCCCCTTCCCCTTTTCTTTTTTAACTCCATTAAAAAAGCTCATTCCCAATCGGGAATGAGCTTTTTTGTTGCTATGACAGCAGGATTACTTCTTGCAGCCGAGGTAGAGCAGGATCAGGTTGATGCTGTTCTCGAGTGCGGAGTAGTGAGTTCTCTCCATACCATGAGAAGCATGTACGCCTGGGCCGATCAGACCGCCCTTGATGTTGTGGCCGGCATGCAGTGCAGCACCGACGTCCGAACCGTATCTTGGGTAGATGTCAACTGCATATTTCAGACCGTTTTCTTTTGCCAGCTCGATGAGCTTGGTGGTCATGTCGTAGTCGTATGGACCGCCGGAATCTTTTGCACAGATGGATACATCGTACTCGGTGCAGGTAAGATCCAGACCGATGCAGCCCATGTCAACTGCCAGCACTTCAGAAACATCCGATGGGATGTATGCAGCGCCGTGGCCAACTTCCTCAAATACAGAGATGAAGAATTTGGTCTTGTACTGTGGTTTCAGACCCTGATCGTGCATCATCTTCAGTGCGGTCAGCAGGCAAGCAACGCTGCCCTTGTCGTCGATGAAGCGGGATTTGAGGAAGCCGCTCTCGGTAACAACGGTCTTTGGATCATAGCAGATGTAGTCGCCTGGCTGGATACCCAGATTCTGAACATCCTCTTTGCTGTGAACCTGCTCGTCGATGCGGACGATCATGTTGTCCTCATCTCTGGTTCTGGTTGCAGCATCTGGATGAACATGAACTGCTGGGCTCTCGGAGATGATGGTACCGGTGTAAACACGGCCATCTCTGGTGTGGATGCGGCAGTATTCACCGTCGAGGGTTGGCATGATTGGGCCGCCGATCTTGGTGAACTTCAGATCGCCTGCGGAGGTGATGGAGCGAACCATCAGGCCGAGGGTATCTACATGAGCGGAGAGCATAACAGTTTTGCTGTTGTCCTCACCTTCGATGGTGATGATGCCGCAGCCTTTTTCGATCTGTTCAAATTTGTATCCCAGACCGGTTGCGATCTTCTCAACTTCCTTTACGACCGCATGATAGTAGCCGCTTGGGCTGTCGATTCCAAAAATAGTTTTTGCTGTGTCAAAAAGATATTCCTTGTAATTTGCTACCTGAAAAACATCCATGACAAAAACCTCCCAAAATATATATTACTTATCGGAGAAACTCCGGTAAAGTCCCTGATGGTGATGCAGGCGAGCTGTTTATATCAAAACAGCATCCTACATCTATCTTTTTGTATTATTTGTAAGATAAAAGCAAAGTGAATCGGGGCCTACTTTCAGCTGTCTGCATTCGCAGCCAGCGCACTGACGTGCGACAGCATCGAAACAGCACCCTGCCTCTATCGCTTTTTTATTATGAGGTAAAGGCAAAGTGAAGCGGGTCCTGCTTTCAGCTGTCTGCATTCGCAGCCAGCGCACTGACGTGCGGCAGCACCGAAACAGCATCCTGCCTCTATCGCTTTTGATTTTATATTTTATTTTGAGGTATTTCGCACTCTGCGGAGTGCGACCAGAGTTTCACTCTGGACTGGACAATTTTTTGAAAAAAATTGAGTAAAACTTTATTCATACGAGCGAAGCCTACTAGACTTCGATCTGTGCCCATTTGCCCTTTCTGAAGCGGGTACCGTTGAGGATACAACGCACACACTGGTCAATGAACAGCGAAATCCATGCGCCAACCAGTCCCCAACCAACCGGATAGCAGAGCACCCAGGCAGAGATCGGACGGATGATGGCAATACTGATAAATGCAGTGGTCGCAATATATTTTGCATCGCCGGCGCCGCGCAGACAGCCTGTGTAGGAAAGCGCCGAGGTCTGAATAACCGTCGTCGCCGCGATAATCAGCATCAGATTGCCCGCTTCGGCGATAATGTCCGCCTCGGTGGTAAACAGGCCGATAATTTGATAGCGGAAGACGATGAAGATGATCGAAAGACAGATGGAAATTGCATACAACAGCACCTTATTGACCTTGACGTACAATTTTGCCATATCTGGACGTTTTGCGCCCAGCGACTGTCCGACCAGCGAAGCAATCGCAATACTGAATCCATCTCCGAACGAGAAGGACAGATTGATGATGTTCATGCAGATCTGGTGGGTTGCAAAAGCAACGGTTCCCAGTCCTGCGACGATTCTAACGTATGTAAAGAAGCCAATACGCATGAACAGCTGCTCGATGACCGCGCTGTAGCTGATCTTCCAGATGCTGCCCAGTGTTTCCTTGTCCAGACGCCACTTATCACGGATGGTGACATGCAGATAGGTCTCATGCGGCAGGATGGAACGAATCGACATCAGACAGGCAACGGTACTGCCCAGAATAGTAGCGATTGCAGCACCCTTGACCTCCAGTCGCGGAAATCCCAGATTTCCGTGGATCAGCAGATAGTTAAAAATCAGGTTGATGGCGTTGGAGGTCAGGTTGGTGGTCATCGCGATGCGGGTATTGCCCACACCTCGCTGTGCCGCATTGATTGTCAAACCGATACACATCGGTACAAAACCGATCATAATGATTCTAAAATAGTCGGTCGCATCTTGCATGGTATCCGCCGCAGCTCCCGAAATGCTCATGATGGGTTCTGCGAACACAAAGCCCAGTATCGCCAGAATCAGCGACAGCGTAAAGGTAATCATCAGGGCGACTCGCACACATTTTTGTGCACCTTCCCTGTTCTCCTGACCTCTTCTTCGTGCAACAACGGTGGTGACACCGATGTTGAGTGAGTTGATCAGCGCCAGCAGAATAAACTTTGGCTGGTTGGTCAGACCAACCGCCGCGATTGCTGCCGGACCCAATCCACCAACCATGATGGTATCGACCGACGAAACCAGGCTGACCAAGACGCTCTCTGCGGCGGAAGGCCATGCGATGTTGATCGCTCTGCGGTAGACTTCCTTGGTCGATGGAACCGGCCCCTGAAAATCAATTTTCTTTGCCAGACTTTCACTGGACACGCATTTTAGTATTTCATTCAAGCTTTCCCACTCCTCATTTGAAAACCGCTTATTTCAGTTCGGCGATGGTGACGCCGTCCTCGCCCTCACCATAGACGCCAAGGCGGAAAGCGCGCACCGCCTTGTGATTTTTCAGGTGCTGCTGCACCGCATTGCGCAGCGCTCCTGTTCCCTTGCCGTGGATAATGGTGATGGTCTTAATGCCCATCAGCAGACAGCTGTCGATATACTGGTCGAGCATCATGATGCCTTCCTCGATGGTCTGTCCGCGCAGATCCAGCTCGCTGCTGGCGCTGCGGGTAGATTTATCGGACAGCGTCTTGGTCACGCCGCCGCTCTGGGACTTGCGTTCCATTCGCTCCAGCTGACGGCGGCGCTTTTTGTCCACCAGACGCAGGTCAGAAACCGGCACCTTGGTTTTGATGATACCTGCCTGCACCTGTACCTTACCGCTGGCATCTG
>NZ_CALXIN010000078.1 GCF_944388365.1 uncultured Negativibacillus sp.
TGATGCAGCGGCGCGGATATTCGTCCAGCGGGATGTTGTACTGCTCGATCAGCTGTGGGTAGCGGCTCTTGATAAACAGCGGATTGTATTCGGCGTTGTGCTCGCTCGACTCGGTGCAGTAGTAGCCCAGCCGGCGGATGTACTCGTAGCGGACCATGTCGTTGTGCTTTTCGGTGGCGTTTTTCTCGGCGGCACGGCGGCGGATCTCCGGATAGAGGTCGTTGCCGGTGCTGTCCTGAATCTCCAGCAGCCATGCCATGTGGTTGATGCCGGCAATCAGTTCACGACGGCCCTCCAGTTTATCCTGCATTCCCAGCGCCTCCAGCAGATGCTTGGAGCAGACCTGCACGCTATGGCACAGTCCCACCGTCTTGACGCCGGTGTATCTCTGCATATAACCGCTGAGCATCGCCATCGGGTTGGTGTAGTTTAACAGCCATGCATTCGGGCAGACCTGCTGCATGTCATCGGCAAAGTCCTGCATCACCGGAATGGTGCGCAGTGCGCGCATAATGCCGCCGATGCCCAGGGTGTCGGCGATGGTCTGGCGCAGTCCGTACTTCTTAGGCACCTCAAAGTCGATGATGGTGCATGGATCATAAAAGCCGACCTGAATGGCGTTGACCACAAAGTCAGCGCCGCGAAGCGCATCCTTGCGCTGCTCCTCGCCCAGATAGGTGTCGATGCGGGCGCGGTCGGCATTGATGTTGTGGTTGAGTGCGCGCAGAATGATTTCCGATTCCTTCAGGCGAAACGGATCAATATCGTACAGTGCAATCTCGCACTCGCGCAGCGCCGGTGTGCACATACAGTCGCCCAGCACGTTTCTTGCAAACACGGTGCTTCCTGCACCCATAAAGGTAATTTTCAACATAAACAGTTTCTCCCTTCTGTGATGATCGAGCCTCTCTCATACCCTGATTATAGCACAGCGGCAGAAAATTTCTATCTTCGTTTGTTGCTTTTCTTTATCAAAATGTTGCATCCTGCTCCTAAAACTGCTATACTTTCCGCAGATCATCCCAAAGGAGGAACCCGCGATGCCTGCCAATTCCGCCGACTGCCAGCAAAACAGCCAGACCTACTTTGAAGCGCTGGGCGGCAGCAATCAGCCCCGAAGCGATACCCTAACCCTCTATCTGTGCGGATGGGAACGATGCCGCCCAAGCCACGCCTTTGGACCTGCTGTGCGCCCGCACTATCTGTTTCACTATATCCGCAGCGGCAGAGGTCAGTTTTTCAGCCGCGGACATTGCTACCATCTGCACGCCGGACAGGGATTTCTCATCTGTCCAGGCGACTCCACCTACTACGCTGCCGACCGAGAGGACCCATGGTCCTACTGCTGGTTCGGCTTTGACGGACAGGACGCAGGCCGGATTCTGCACCAATGCGGGTTGTCCGCCGATGCTCCCATCTTTACCGATCGCAGCGGCGGTCAGCTGGAAGAACGATTGCAGGAGCTGCTCCGTCTCTTTGCCGATGGCGCTCCCAACGAATATGAGGTGCTCGGACGGCTGTATCTGGTGTTTGCACAGATGATGCAGCCGGTGCAGCAAACCCTCTCCGAACACAGCTACGCCCGACAGGCCGCCGAGCTCATCCGCTGCAACTACGGCTACGCCATCCAGATCTCCGAGATTGCCAGACACATCGGCATCGACCGCTCCCACCTGTATCGGGTGTTCTACCGCGTCTATCAATGTTCACCTCAGCAATACCTGATGGAAACACGGATGCAGGCCGCCTGCAAGCTGCTGCAAAATCCCGACATCTCCATCCCAGAAGCGGCGCTGTCCTGCGGCTTTCGGGAGCTGCCCGCCTTCTACCGGCAGTTTGGCAAACATTTTAGCCAGACTCCTGCCCAGTATCGTGCCGCGCTTCAAGCAAATCAAAATAAATAACAAACAAGGGAAACGCTGTATCTGACAGCGTTCCCCTTTGCTTATATAAATAGGATCACAGTTTTTACGCCTTGCATTTTTGCTGTGTAAGCATCTTCGGCGCTGCCTTTGCAATCAGGAAAGCGACCACAGCGGTCAGACCGACCTCCGGCACCAGGAAGAACAGGTTATAAATCAGCGAGTACAGCACATACAGCGTCTTGCCAGGGAACATCTCGACCAGCGTCTGTCCCCATGTAAAGAAGCCCTCCTGAGTAAAGAACCACTCGCCCCAGATGCCAAAGAAGATGGCGCCCGAGATGACGTGTGCCACATAGCGCAGCAGGCCGGCAAACAGGATGCCGCAGACCAGCGACAGCGGTTTGTTTTTGATTTTATTGCGGAAGGTGCCGCCAAAGCCCAGCACGGTGAACGCGACCACATAGTCCAGCAGAAAGATGCCAAAGGAAGCAAGCAGCGGACTGCCCGAGAAGAAGCCGCCGTTAAACACGCCGTTTTCGACGCCCAGTGCCGCCGCCGTAAAGGTGCCCTCGGCGATGCCTTGGATGCCCTGAATGAGGCTAAACGCAAAGGCGGTCACTAAGCCCCATTTGTTGCCGTAGCGGTACGCTACCAGAATCACCGGCAGCATACAGCATGGGGTGATCGAGCCGCCAAACGGCAGACGAAACAGCACAATAAAGGACAGGATGGTGGACAGGGCGATCATCAGCGCACTTTCGACCAGGCGCTTTGTCTGAAAGGATTGCATACAATTACCTCCATAAAATAAAAAATGTCGCCCCGGATAAGTGGCGACAGAAAGCAACGTGTATTGCAGATCCCTCCGCCGGCATTACCCGGATCAGGTTTAGAGTTCAAAGGTCCGATTCCCTTTGTCTCAGCCGCAAATGGTGCAGCACCCCTTCTTATTTTGACGAATCCAGTCTATCAGAGTTTTTTTGCTTTGTCAACCGTCCTTCCTGACGAAAAAGCCAGCTTAGTGCCAGAAAAAATTCATTTTCTCGCAGAATTTGCAGGAATTTCCCTCTTTTTCTTGCATTTTTTCTTGATTTTTGCAGGGATTCGGTCTAAAATATAGATTAGCCACAGCGACAAACGGGATCGCTGTCTATTGCTTTATGATGTTCGCCCTGGCGGCGTTCTTTTCGTCTTATTCACCCTACAATATACAATCGCTCACAAGGAGACTGCTGTGATGTATACCGATTTTCTAAATCAAATCGAAGCGCGCCTTCCTGAATTTTCCAAAGCGCAGAAGGTCATCGCCCACTATATTTTGGAACACTATGAAAAAGCTGCATTCATGACCGCTTCCCGTCTGGGAGCCACGGTCGGCGTCAGCGAATCCACCGTCGTCCGCTTTGCCTCCGAGGTCGGCTGCGACGGCTATCCGCAGCTGCAAAAAGGATTGCAGGAGATCATCCGCAACCGTCTGACTTCGGTGCAGCGCATGGAGATCACCAGCGACCAGATCGGCCGCAACAACGTGGTATCCAAGGTTCTGTCGATGGACATGGAGCGCATCAAGCACACCATGGACGAGCTGGACACCCAGAAGTTTGACGAGGCGGTGCAGAAGATCATCCGCTCCCGCCGCATCTATATCATCGGCGTGCGCAGCGCCGCTTCGCTTGCAGGCTTTTTGCAGTTTTACTTTAACCACATCTTCGACAACGTCCACCTCATCAACACCACCAGCACCAGCGAGATGTTCGAACAGCTGTTCCGCATCACCGAGGAGGACGTGCTGATTCCAATCAGCTTCCCGCGCTATTCCCAGCGCACCCTCAAGGCGGCGCAGTATGCCCGCAACAAAGGCGCCGACGTCATCGCCGTCACCGACTGTGCCGCTTCGCCGCTGGCCTCGGTGGCAAACATCAGCCTGCATGCCCGCAGCGACATGTCCTCGTTTGTCGATTCGCTGGTAGCGCCGCTGAGCCTCATCAATGCGCTCATCGTCGCTGTCGGACTGGAGAAGCAGGAGGAAATCAGCCAGACCTATGCCCAGCTGGAGCATATCTGGGACGAATACAACGTCTACGAAAAAGCGGAGGACGAATCTTTCCATGGATAAACACTATGATACCCTGATCGTGGGCGCCGGTGCCGCCGGACTGATGGCCGGCATCACGGCTGCCCGCCGCGGTCAAAAGGTTCTGCTGCTCGAAAAGATGGAGCGCCCGGGACGCAAGCTGCTCATCACCGGCAAAGGCCGCTGCAACGTCACCAACTGCTGTACCGTCGAGGACTTCATGAACAACGTCCTGAGCAACAAACGTTTTCTGTACAGCTGCTTAAACGCCCTGAACCCCTATGAGGTGATGGGCTTTTTTGAGGAATGCGGCGTTGCCTTAAAGGTGGAGCGCGGCGAACGGGTCTTTCCTGTTTCCGACCGTGCCGCCGACATCGTGGATGCGCTGGTCAACACCGCCACCGACGCCGGCTGCCGGATCACCCGCGCCTGTGTCAAGGAGCTTTGCATCGACACCGACAGCGAAGGCAAGCGCCGGATTGCCGGCGTGCTGACCGAGGACGGACAGACCATCGTTGCTTCGTCGGTCATCATCGCCACCGGCGGCAAGAGCTATCCCGCCACCGGCTCGACCGGCGACGGCTATCGTCTGGCGCGGCAGGCAGGACACACCGTCACTCCGCTGCATCCGTCGCTCATCCCGCTGGTCTGCCGTGAAAAATGCTGCCGCGACATGATGGGATTGTCTCTTAAAAACGTCACCCTGTCGGTGGTGGATACCCGCTCGGGCAAAGAGGTTTTCTCCGAGCTTGGCGAGATGCTGTTCACCCACTTTGGCGTGTCCGGTCCGCTGGTGCTGAGCGCAAGCTGCCACATGCAGCCGGACAAAGGCGGACATCTGGACCACTATAAACTGTACATCGACTGGAAACCAGGCTTGAGCGAGCAGCAGCTGGATGCGCGGATTCTGCGCGACTTTGCCCAGTTTGTCAACAAGGACTTCATCAATTCGCTGGGACAGCTGCTTCCGAAAAAGAGCATCCAGATCATCGCCGCAAACAGCGGTATTCCGTTTGACCAGAAGATCAACCAGATCACCAAGGCTCAGCGCGCCCAGCTGGTGCAGGCGATCAAGCGCATGGAGCTCACTCCTACCGCCTTCCGTCCGATTGAGGAAGCGATCGTCACTGCCGGCGGCGTGGATGTAGCACAGGTCACTCCCAAGACGATGCAGTCCAAGCTGGTCGAGGGATTGTTCTTTGCCGGAGAGGTGCTGGATGTAGACGGCTACACCGGCGGCTTTAACCTGCAGATTGCCTTTTCCACCGGCTTTGCGGCAGGAACTTACTGTTAAAACAAAACGGCAGCAGACCGACCGGTCTGCTGCCGTTTGTTATCGACACCCATCGGCAAGCTCCAGCAGCATGATGCAGCGCAGCTTGCCTCCGTATTTTTCCTTCTCCATCGCCGAATGCAGTCCGGCATGTTCCAGCGCCCGACGGCTGGGCAGATTGTGCGGAGCCACGGTGGACATCACATAGCGGGTGCGTCCATCCTGCCGCAGCCGCTCGACGCACAGCGCACACATCCGGCTGTGCATCTTCCATCCGCGATAGTTCGGGTCCGCCATGGCGATTTCCAGGTGTGCCACCTGACCGAGTTTTTCCGGCGGAAGGTTTATCTCGTGGCCGAGGTTTTCCTCGTCCGGCGGATACAAACAGCCGATCAGATAGGCGGGTGCTTTTTCTCCCGCCGGAAAAACACCCAGCGCAAATCCATGCGCCAGCAGATAACGCCACTCCTGCTCGGAGAGCGGAACAAAGGTGTCCTTGTCCTCCACAGCATCAAACGTTTGCTGCTGAAACTGCAAAATCAGCGGAAGGTCGCTCTGCTCCATCTGCATCAGCGTGCAGTCAAGGGTCTGCGTTTGACGGAAAAAGGAAATGGAAGAAACAGCTTTCATCGGGAAATCCTCCTTTATTTAACTTTATCTGACTGCCTGCTGGACTTCGGTGTCCTCTATGGCTTCTGGATCATACGGTGGAGAGAGCAGCATGGCGATGCCTGCACCGACCACACCGCCGACCAGCTTGGACAGGATAAATGCCAGCACAGCGCCGCCTTCCACCGAAGCGACAAAGGCAAGCTGTCCGCCAAAGACAAAACCGGAGGTGACGGCGGCAGCTGCGTTCATCAGCTGGCCGCGGCGATCCATCTTGTCAAACACCGAGAACATCGACACCGAGGTGATGAGGTTTAACAGCATTCCGATGATGGCAAACTCGTTGACATGGATTTTGACTGCCAGCGACAGGATCGGGTGCATCAGATATTTGAGCACCAGATGGGACAGAATAAACGAACCGCAGACGATGACCGAGATCTTAAAGACGATGGTCAGCACCTCGCCGATGAGGGCAGGATCGACAAATTCCACCGCCGGCAGTCCGACAAACACCTGCACCACCACCAGCGCAAACAGCACGATCGCCAGCAGATTGATGCCGCGTCCGACCAGAGCGAAGGCGCGTACCGCCTTGTCGCCGCCGTAAAAGATGCACAGCACCAGCAGCACGCAGATCACCAGCACCGGTACCAGCGACACCAGCAGCTGTTTTGGTCCCATGCCGCTCAGCAGTCCGCCTACAATCAGGGCAGCCGGCGTCGAGATGATGCCATAGACCATGCCGGTCATCAGCGTTTTGGAGTCCTCTCCTTTGACGCTGCCCAGTGCAATCGGCAGCGAAAACGAGATGGTGGCGCCCAGCGTCGAAGCCAGCAGAATACCGGAAAAAATCTTCTGTGCGGGATCCTGGCAGAGGATATCGGCGATGGAATAGGCGCCCATATCCACCGCCAGCACGCTGCTGACCAGGATGGTCGGGTCGAGCGGCAGCGAAACGCCCTGCAGGACCACTGCCAGCCACCGTCCCAGCATCACCGAGAAGCAGTAGACACCGGACATGGTCAGCGCAAGCGATCCCATCATGGTCATGCCGCGGTCAAATTCTTCGGCAAGTCCAAGGCGTCCGCCGATGATTTTATCAAATAATCCCAGCATCGCGCAGAGAAGTAAAACAGCAATCGGAAAATTCATGGTTCTCACTCCTGTATCAATGAATAAAGCAAATCTATTTTAGCACAATTCATAAAAAATACAAGAGTTTTTGACGAATACATGAATTTACACAGAAAATTCATCGCAGCAGAGCATAAATATCAGCATCTTTTAAAAGGCTCTGTTTTTCTGAAATTTTTTTAGGCGGTATGAAAGGATTTTGTCTTCCCAATCGTATTGAGGGTGAAAGGGTAAAAAAACAAAATCTGTTCATACAATATGGAGGTATTCTTATGAAAAAAACAATCCTGGCTTCTGTTCTTGTGGCAGGCATGATTTTCACCGGTGCTGTTTCTTCCTATGCGGCAGGCCACTGCGGACGCAATGCCGGTCTGGGCGTCTGCGGTGCAAACTATGTAGACAGCGATGGCGACGGCGTCTGTGACAACTGGGCTTCCCGCTACTGCACCGGAAACTTTGTGGATGCAGACGACGACGGTATCTGCGATAACTGCGGTGCTGCTCACCACAGTGCAAACTTTGTCGATGCAGATAACGATGGCGTCTGCGACAACTGCGGCTCCACCCATCATGGAGTCAACTTTGTCGATGCAAACGGCGACGGCATCTGCGACAACCGCGGCACCGGCTACGGCAATGGAAATGGCAGCGGCTGCCATGCAAACGGCGGACACCACGGCAGAGAAGCCTGCCGCGCATAACGACAGAAACGAACGATTCATGTACACGAGGGTGAGGGTATGCACAGCGAACAGGAGGCCAATCGGGCAATCGAGCTGTATTCAGATATGATACGCAAGATCTGTATGCTGCATCTGAAAAACTATGCGGACACCGAGGACATCTTCCAGACGGTGTTCATGAAATATCTGCTGCACACGGCTCCCTTTGAAAGCGAGGAGCACGAAAAGGCGTGGTTTATTCGGGTGACGGTCAATGCCTGCAAGGATCTGCTCAAAAGCTTTTTCCGGCGCAACGCTGTGCCGCTGGAGGAGCTGAGCGAACAGGCCGCTGCCCTGCCCGAACAGGACCGCGAGGTATTGGAGGCGGTGCTGGCGCTGCCGTCCAAGTACAAGGATGTGGTCTACCTGCACTACTATGAAGGCTACTCCGCGGCGGAGATCGGACGCATTCTGAATAAAAACGTCAACACCGTCTATACCCTGCTGTCCCGCGCACGCGAACAGCTCAAACAAACGCTGGGAGGTGACCGTCTGTGAGCAATCCTATTCGACACGCTTTCGAGCCGATTCAGGCCGAACCGGAACTGAAAACCAAAACCGCCGCCTTTGTCCACACGGCACTTGCCCGCCGTCGAAAACAGGTGGTGCGCCGCTTTGCGCTGGCCTGCTCGCTGGTGCTGGTGGTGGGAATGGTCGGTGTATTCTCCTACTTTACACCTGCCAGCGCCATCAGCATCGACGTCAATCCCTCCCTCGAATTGACGCTGAACGTTTATTCCCGCGTCATTCGGGCAAACGCCTACA
>NZ_CALXIN010000079.1 GCF_944388365.1 uncultured Negativibacillus sp.
CACTTTGTATAATTTTGCGGAACAGTTGTCAATGCAGACGGGTCCGCATTGAAAAGAAAGGATGAAGCGCCGTGAATTATCTCGATAACTATAATATCTGGAACTCCAAACAGCTGGAAGACCTGGATCTCATTGCGGAAATGAAGGAGATCGAGGGCAACGACAAGGAGATCAAAGAACGTTTTATCAAGATGTTGGAGTTTGGCACCGCTGGCCTGCGCGGCGTGCTGGGTGTCGGAACCAACCGCATGAATATTTATACAGTTGCGCTGGCAACACAGGGCATGGCAGACTATGTAAAACAGCAGTATGAAAACCCAACCGTTGCGATTGCTTATGACAGCCGCATCAAGAGCGACCTGTTTGCCCGCATTACTGCAAGAGTATTTGCAGCAAACGGTGTCAAAGCGTACCTGTTCAAAGAACTGATGCCGACCCCAACCCTTTCCTTTGCAGTCAGACAGCTGCATTGCAGCGCAGGTATCGTCATCACTGCCAGCCATAATCCATCTCAGTACAACGGCTACAAAGCCTATGGCGATGATGGTTGTCAGCTCAATCCTGAAGCAGCAGCCAAAGTTCTGGAGCTTGCCAGCAAGACCGATATCTTCGAAGGTGTCAAGAAGATCCCGCTGGAAGAGGGTCTGCGTACCGGTATGATCGAGTATATCTCGGACGAACTGGTTGACCAGTTCCTCGACCGCGTCTTTGCGCTGCGCGTCAACCGCGATCCAATCGAAAAAAGCGATCTGAAGGTTGTTTATACACCGCTCAACGGCACCGGCAACAAGCTGGTTCGCCGTATCCTGGGCCGTATGGGCATCGAAAATATCTATGTTGTCAAGGAGCAGGAACTGCCGGATGGCCACTTCCCAACCTGTACATATCCAAATCCAGAGGAGAAAGCTACCCTTCAGCTGGGCATTGAGCTGTGCAAAAAGGTGGACGGCGACCTTGTTCTGGCGACCGATCCAGATGCAGACCGTGTCGGTATTGCAGTCAAACACCATGGAGAGTATATCCTGCCAACCGGCAATGAGGTTGGTGTGCTGATGCTCGACTATATCGCAAAACAGCGCATTGCACAGGGCACCATGCCGAAAAATCCAATCGCTGTCAAGTCGATTGTTTCCACTCCATTGGCAGATGAAGTGGCAAAGAGCTACGGCATCGAGATGATCAGTGTTCTCACCGGCTTTAAGTATATCGGCGAACAGATCACCATGCTGGCACAGAAAGGCGAGGAAGATCGCTTCCTGCTGGGCTTTGAGGAGAGCTATGGCTACATGACCGGCGGCCATGTCCGTGACAAGGATGCTGTCAATGGTTCGATGATTATCTGCGAGATGGCAGAGTATTATAAGAAGCAGGGTAAGACCTTGATCGACGTGCTCAACGAAATCTTCGATAAATTTGGCGTCTATGCAGCCAAGGTCAAAGGCTATACCTTTGAAGGAACCGACGGCATGGAAAAGATGGCAAATATCATGAAGCAGCTCCGTGAAAATCCACCGAAGGAGTTTGCAGGTTATCAGGTTCTGTCCCGCGCCGACTATAAGACTTCTCAGCGCATCAACGTTCAGACCGGTGAGGAGACCGCTATCACACTGCCGACCTCCAATGTTTTGGAATACAACCTTGAAAATAACCTCAAGGTGATCGTCCGTCCATCCGGTACCGAGCCGAAGATCAAGGTTTACCTGACTATTGTGACTAACGATCGTCCGCAGATTGATGTCATTGCGCAGAAGCTGTTTGAAAGTGCAGAAGCTCTGATGGCATAATCAGACAATCAAATAGTGCAGAAAAAGGAAGGGGATTTCCCCTTCCTTTTTTGTATGCGGAGAGATTCGCTCAGATTAGGGTCAAGGACAGCACAGACGCTTTTCCTGCTTTTTGACGTATTTGTAAAAAGCAAAGGAAATACAGGCGAATTTTTATACATCAAAATGGCGGGATAGCTCTTGCATTTCATACGTAGGTTGTTATAATAAAAATTAAGTCTTTGTTAAAGGCGGGTTAAAATTAGAGAAAAAGGATGGGAGAAATGAAGAAATCGTATGAGATGGACATGTGCAGCGGACCGTTGCTCAGCAAAATCCTGGTCTTTTCGATTCCACTGATGCTTTCCGGCATTTTGCAGCTGTTGTTTAATGCAGCAGACATCATCGTTGTCGGACGCTTTACCGGAAGTGAGGCCCTTGCAGCAGTAGGTTCGACCAGCGCATTGATCAACCTGATTATCAACCTGTTCATCGGTGTTTCGGTAGGTACCAACGTTGTCACCGCAAGATATTATGGCGCGCGTGACCCAGATGGTATCAGCGAGACGGTTCACACCGCAATTTTGACCGCACTTGTCGGCGGCGTTTTCCTGATCTTCGCCGGAATTGCGCTTGCAAAGCCGATGCTGGAATGGATGGGTACACCGGAAGATGTTATCGACCTCTCGGTACTGTATATGCGCATCTATTTTGTTGGAATGCCTGCCTTCATGGTGTATAACTTTGGTGCCGCAATTCTGCGTGCGATCGGAGATACCAAGCGTCCTTTGTATTTCCTGACATTGTCCGGTGTCATCAACGTTGTATTTAACCTGATATTCGTTATCGTATTCCATATGGGTGTTGCCGGTGTTGCACTGGCGACCATTATTTCTCAGGCAATCTCGGCCGTTTTGGTACTGCTCTGCCTGATTAAAACCGAAGGACCTTGCCACCTGGATCTGCACCATCTGAAGTTCCACGGCAAAGTGCTGACCGCAATGCTGAGAATCGGTCTGCCGGCAGGTTTGCAGGGTGCTATCTTCAGCATCTCCAACGTGCTGATTCAGTCCTCGGTCAACTCCTTTGGTTCGCTGGTTATGGCAGGAAACACCGCCGCCAGCAACATCGAGGGCTTTGTATACAACGCCATGAACTCGATCTATCAGACTTCGCTGAGCTTTACCAGCCAGAACATGGGCGCAAAACAGTTCAAGCGTGTTGACAAGATTCTGCTGGAGTGTCTGATGGTTGTTGCGGTTATCGGTATTGTCCTGGGCAACGGTGCATATTTCTTTGGAGATAAACTGCTGGGCATCTACTCGTCCGATCCACAGGTTATCCAGTACGGTCTGATCCGTATGAGCTTTGTCAGTGCCACCTACTTCCTGTGCGGCCTGATGGACGTTATGGTCGGCAGCATCCGCGGCTTGGGTTATTCGATCATGCCGATGCTGGTATCGCTGACCGGTGCCTGTCTGTTCCGTGTCATCTGGATTTTCACCATCTTCCAGATGGATAAGACACTGGAATGTCTGTATGTCTCCTATCCGATTTCCTGGATTTTGACAGCGGGTGTTCATTTGATCTGCTATCTGCTGGTTCGCAAGAAAGCATTTGCACGAGCAGAACAGGGAGCGCTCAACTAAACAGAAAATAATAAAAAGGTGAGGGAATTTTCCCTCACCTTTTTTGTTTTATGGAAGCTGAAATACACCGAAACAGATCAGTCCCAACACAGCACTCAGGCAGATGACCTTTGGAATGCTGACCTTCCATTTGAGCAGCAGTGCCAGATCGACCAGACCGATGGCGATGGAGGTCAGACTGACGGCGCCGTTCTGTACATAGTTTGTCATGCTCAGCGATACGATGACACCCGCAACCATGCCGATACAGGAAGGACGGACACCGGTCAGAATCTGCACCATGCGGCGGCTGTTTTTGAAGCGGTTAAAAAACACAGCAGCAACAGCACATAAGGTCAGTGTCGGAGTCAGTACGCCCAGACAGGCGACAACGGCACCCAACGGTCCGGCGGTACGGATGCCCGCGAAGGTGGAGCAGTTGAGGCCCAGCGGTCCTGGTGTCATCTCCGCAATGGCCACAATGTCGGAAACCTCGCTGGCAGTCATCCATCCGTGCGAGAGCATCTCGCTGGTGATCAGCGGAATCATCGAAAGTCCGCCAAAGCTGGTGAAGCCGATCTTCAAAAAGCTCCAGAACAACTCAATGAGTACCATCTGCACCGCCCTCCTTTCGCTCGTAGTATTCGCTGAGAAGGATGCCGCAGACAGCGCCAATCACTACCAGCCAGACACAGTTGACATTCCAGAACAGATACAGCGAAAAGGTCAGCACAGCGATGGCAATGCACGGAGGAAAGCGAAATGCTCCGCGCACCATGCCGATGATCGCACTGATGATAATGGGAACAACAGCGGTGCGCACACCAGCCATCGCTGCCATCACCCACAGATTGCTTTGGAAAGCTGTGTAAAAGCAGGTGATCAAGCTGAGAATCAGGATAGGTGGCAGTACCAGCCCGCCAACGCAGGCGATACCACCCAGCAGACCGGCGGCGCGATAGCCATATAACATCGAAACATTGCTGATCATGATGCCAGGCAGGCTGCGTCCTACGCTGGTCAGATCCAGCAGCTCCTCACTGGATAGAACATGCTGTTCCTCTACGTACAGCTTTTGCATCTGTGCAACGATGCTCCAGCCGCCGCCAAAGGTAAAACATCCGAACTTTAAAAATTGTAAAAACAAACGAAGCACTTGTTGATAACGCTGCAAATCAAGACCTCCTCTAAACACACATCATGCCGAATGGATGGTTCTGCTACGGAGTTTGGTAAAAGGAAGTGTGCCGGCTCTTTCCTCCAAACAAATTGTCATATGCCAGCGTGCGGTAATCTTCGATCATACCGGCATAGTCGTTGGTCTCCAGATGGCTGTGTGCCTTGCCGTTCTGGTCGATATAACCGACAAAGGTGATTGCCGGCAATGTCTGCTGGAAGTCAGCCAGGAAATCCTCGTACAGAGAATTGTCGATGCCGGAATAAGAAAGCAGGTACTGTCCAAGGAAGTTTAAGCTGGTAACCGGAATTTCATCGTCCGGCAGATCGTAGTTTGCCCAGATCAGGAACGGTGTCTTGTATTTGTTCATGTACTGCTCCATGGTCATCTGGTCCTGGGTTACGCCGTAGGCTTTGTCCAGAAATTCCTGTTCGACCGAAGGCTGGTGGTCGCCGAACATCAGGATGATCGTTGGCTCCTCCTGCTGGCTGAAGTAGTCGATGAGCGTTTTAAACGCCTCGTCGGTCTTGTTTGCCAGCGTCAGGTACTGCTCTGCCATCGGATATTTTCCTGGTTCGTCGGTCAGTGTGACCTCAGCCGGATAATCTTCGACAGTGTAGCTGCCGTGGTTTTGGATGGTGACGTTAAACAGGAACAGGCGCTCGTCCGCGGCTTTATGTTCAAACTCGTAGATGATCTGTTCAAAGGAAGACCGGTCGCTGACATAGCCGTGCTCCTCGGTCAGTGGGACATCCATGTCGTCCACACATTTAAACTGGTCGAAGCCAAGCAGAGGATAAGCCTGATTGCGCTGCCAGGAGGTGCGCTCACCAGGATGAATAGCCAGCGTGCGGTAGCCGTTTTCCTTGAGCAGCGACGCCAGCGAAGCCGACGGCTCTAAGATGTACTGCTGATAAGGAATGCTGCCCGACGGCAGAAATGCCATCGAGTTGCCGGTCAAAAATTCAAATTCGCTGGCGCTGGTGCCTGCACCAAAGACCGAGGTGTAGGTGTGGCCGAAGATGCAGTTGTCCAGCGACTTGACATAGTCGGTGACACTTTCGCTCAGCGAAAGGTTGCCAAAGTCCTCAAAATCGGCCCAGGACTCGTTCATGATGGCGATGATATTGGGGTGGGTGTCCTCCGAAACGGCAGTTGTGTGGTCACTGACCTGTGAAGCGATGCGCTCGATATTTTCCTCCGAGCTGTCCTGCGGTTCTTCTACCGACATGAACTGGGTGTTGCGCAGGAAGGTAGCAAGAGCTCCGTTTTGAGAGTAGGAGGCGGATTGATCCCAGACGTCGGTTTCAATGCCAAGATACCCCAGTGCATTAGGACGCAGCACCGGATAGGCACAGATAAGGATGGTACACAGGTAGGTGATACGCAGACGCATCCGGTTTCTGGAAGGACGGAAGCGTCCGGTCAGCAGCTTTTTGCGCAGCAAAAAAGTTGCAGCGATCAGCAGCAGCGCTGCAATGACCATCGGAATGCTGGGAGAGAAGTGATAGCTGTCCGCCACGGCGGCAGCAGTTCCCAGCGCGGTAAAGTCCCAAGGCAGAATGGGTGTGCCGCGAAACAGTGAGACATAGTGGTTGGCGATGCCCCAGATGCAGCACAGCAGATGGGTAATCAGACAGGAAAGAACGATATAGTTTGTCAGTGCACACAGGGTAAAGTGAAGCACACCGATGCACAGATAATTGGCCACCAGAACATTGATCGAGTAGTCCCAGGGCATCCCGCCGCTGTACACAAACTGCATCAGATAAAAGGCGGTCAAAGGGGTGATGAGCAAAAGAATGCCCAGCAGCATTTCGTCCCGTGAGAAATGCTGCTTTAGAAATTGTTTGATACGATTCATAATTTTCTCCTGAAGGTAATGGTTTCAAAGGCAATGAAAAAGAGCCTTTCGCCCTGTATGACGAAAAAGGGCGGCAAGCTCATGTCAAAAATACGCACAAAGCGTCAAAAAGCATTATATAATAAATCGGGTGGGGATGCAACCGTTTTGCCTGTTTTTCAGCCAAAAGCGGCTTTGTTTCCCAATAAAACGGGAAACAAAGCCGCTTATTTTCTTTTCGAAAGAATCAGTCGGCAAGGTGGGAAAGTACGTCGCAGATCTTTTCCACGTCCAGACCGTTGTCCTTTTCAAATTTTTCTGCACCCAAAAACTTTTTGAATTCCTTCAGGCTCATCACGATGTTTTCATCGCGCACATGACTCAGATACATTGGGATGTCGCTTTTGGTGCTGCTGATGACAACAGCAGAATCTACCTTGATGTTGTACACCTTTTTCTGTGCCATCAGACGGCGGAACATCTCCAGCTTTTTGTCCATTTCCAGAACAGGGTTGTCAAAGCGAACCTTTTTCTCGTCGTCGACAAAGGTCCAGCGAGGCTCCTTGAAGTCGCCATAAAAATCACCCTTGCCCTGCAGCGCAGAGACAAACAGCAGTCCGAAGAAACCGACCAGAACATAGTCGATGGTCTGTGTCTGACCGTCCAGCTGCATCTGTACATTTTCCAGAACCTTATAATTGTGGGTGAGTGCGTAACGGTGCAGCGCCGATTTGACGGCGGATTTGCCGTAATTTCCCTTGGAAAAACGGATGTTTTTTTGCAGATACCATGCAACGATCACCGCAGCGACAACCACGACGATGACAAGCATTGCAATGATAGATGGATTCATACAAAACAGATCCTCTCTTAAAAAATTCCCCTGACAGGGTCAAACAGATATCCCCATTGTATCATAAGCACGAATTATCGTAAAGAGAAAAGCTCAAATTTTTACTGCTTTGGTCAGAGTGTAAACTTTTGGCAAACGGATACTGGAAAACTTGACAGTCGCCCCAGATTCATTATAATTTGAACAAGGGATTCTTTCAGCAACCGAGCTGTGTTTTGGGAATACAGCCAATGGAAAGGTGGAAATAAAATCGCATGAAATATGATTATAAACGTCTGGCAGCACTTCTGATGACAGTGCTGCTCTGCGTCGGTGTAATGACCGGCTGCGAAGCGCTGGATACAACCCTGCCAAGCGAGGAAGAACAGGAGCAGGAATCTATCGAAACCAGAGTGGCGCAGGCAAACCCCAAAAAGGCACTGGAAGTCATTTACAGCCAGCTGGGCAAGCGAACCGGTTTGATTGAGCCGACCGAAGAGCAGCTGACCAGCGAAGTGGGACTGAACATGGAGGATGTGCAGCGAGCATTTGTCCGCTATGTCGATGGCAACTTCGGAGCGGATGATGTGTACATCATTCTTCCCAAGGATGGCGAGGACGAAAATGGAAACTCCCATCGGGACAATGTTTTGAGCGCACTGAGGGAGCGCCGCGACGACCGTATCCGCGAGTTTCAAAACTATGATGTATATAACTCCAGCGCGATCGCACAGGGAGCGCTGCTCTTTGAACGCGGCGGCTATGTGGTCATGCTGATGCTGGAGGATAACGACAGCGCCAGAGCGATCATCGAAAAGTATATCCCTGAAACCCTGAATGTGTCATAAAATCAATATAAAGAGGGATGACTGCCTGCGCAGTCCTCCCTCTTTATATTGGCGCCGAGAAGGCAAGAAAAAACCCCCAGTTCAACTGGGGGTCAATAAAAAACTTACAGTACAAAAAAAGACCT
>NZ_CALXIN010000080.1 GCF_944388365.1 uncultured Negativibacillus sp.
CCACCAGCAAAAACAGCTCTGCCTGCGGGTAAAGCTGGTGCAGCTGGCGCAGTGTGTCCACCGTAAAGCTTTTGCCGCTGCGGCGCAGCTCCATATCGCTGACCTGCACCTGCGGGATGTCCGCAAAGGCAAGCTGGCACAGCCGCAGCCGGATCTGACCATCGGGCAGATGGGGAGCAGCCTTGTGCGGCGGAGTACGGGTCGGAATCACCAGCAGACGCTGTAAACCCAGCGCCTTGATATAATTTTCCGCTAGGCGAACATGACCCAGATGCACCGGATTGAAGGTGCCGCCAAAAACGCCGATCCTTTCCATCATCTTAGCCTCTCACAAACGTCCTTACAGGACGATCTTTGGCTCTTTTGGGTTGCGGCGGTAGAGCACAAAGCGGGTGCCGATCACCTGGACAACCTCCGAGCCGGTCTGTTCGGCAAGCTCGTGGGCGATCTCACGGGCAAAGGCCGGAGCGGTTTCCAGCACGCGCATTTTGATCAGCTCTCTGGCGCGCAGGGCATCGTCCACCTGTTTAATCAGGGTGTCGCTGATGCCGCCCTTGCCCACCTGCAGGATGGTGTCGAGCGGGTTTGCCAATGTTCTGAGCTTTGCTCTTTCCTTGCTTGTCAACATATTTTTCTTTTCCTTTCTCTTATCTGTAACTGTTTTTGTCTGTTATTGGTTCTTTGTCAGCGCATCCAGCTGCTCATACAGCTTTTGCAGCGCCTTTCCGCGGTGGCTGATGGCGTCCTTTTCCTGTCCGTCCAGCTGGGCAAAACTCTTGCCGCCCACATAAAAGATGGGATCATAGCCAAATCCGCCGTCTCCTGCCGGAGCATGGCCGATCTGACCTTCGCACACACCTTCGCAGTCGAGGATCTGTTCCTCGGATAGCACGCAGGTGATGTGCGCCACAAAGCGGGCGGTCCGCGCCTTTCCGCTTGCATTCACCGCTTCGATTAAGCGGCGGTTCTTTTCCTCATAAGGAGTTTCCTCGCCGTAGTAGCGCGCCGAGTAGACGCCTGGCTCTCCGTCCAGTGCATCGACGCACAGTCCCGAATCATCCGCAACGGTGGGCAATCCGGTGGCACGGTAGACAGCCAATGCCTTGATGCGGGCATTTTCGGCAAAGGTCTTTCCATTTTCTTCGGGAGAAAGATGGACGCCTGCCTCCTTCTGGGTCATTACCTCAATGCCCAGTGGCTCCAGGATGCGGGCAAACTCCCGCACCTTTCCTTGATTGTTGGTCGCAAGCACCAATTTCATTATGCGTCCTCCTCTTCGTCCTGCACCTTTTCATCGGTGCCCTCAAACAATGCCTCGACAAAGTCGTGGGAATCAAACGGCTTGAGGTCGTCGATCTGCTCGCCGACGCCGATGTATTTGATCGGAATGTTCAGCTCCTCCTTGATGCCGATGACCACGCCGCCGCGGGCAGTGCCGTCGAGTTTGGTGAGGATGATGCCGGTCAGTCCTGCCGCCTGCTGGAACAGCTTTGCCTGATTGAGCGCGTTCTGTCCGGTGGTGGCATCCAGCACCAGCAGCACCTCTTTGGCGCTGCCTGGAGCCTCGCGGTCGATGACACGGGAGATTTTGGCAAGCTCATCCATCAGGTTCTTTTTGTTGTGCAGTCGTCCGGCAGTGTCGCAGATGACCACATCGCAGCCTCTGGCTTTGCCGGCGTTGACCGCGTCAAAGACAACGGCTGCCGGATCGGAACCTTCCTCGTGGCGTACCATCTCGACGCCGGCGCGGTCAGCCCAGATCTGCAGCTGGTCGATCGCTGCTGCACGGAAGGTGTCGGCGGCAGCAAGCAGCACCTTTTTGCCGTCCTTGCGCAGATTGTTGGCGAGCTTTCCAATGGTGGTGGTTTTGCCGACGCCGTTGACGCCGATGACCAGCACCACCGACGGTGTGGTGGACAGGTCGAGCGATGCATCGCCTTCGAGCATCTGTGCGATGATCTCCTTGAGCGCTGCCTTTACCTCTATAGCGTCGCTCAGTCCTTTTTCCTTGACCTTCTTGCGCAGCTCCTCACAGATGCGCGATGAGGTGACTGCGCCCACGTCCGCCATAATCAGATTTTCTTCCAGTTCCTCAAAAAAGTCCTCGTCGATTTTGGTAAAGGAATTGAGCAGTGCGTCCACCTTTCCCATCATCGAGTCCCTTGTTTTTTTCAGTCCTTCAGCAATTTTATTAAAAAATCCCATCTTCGTACCTCCTCACTTTTTATGACTTCATTCCCAACCGGCTCTCCACCTGGGTAACATCCAGCTCCAGCAGGCGGGAAACACCTTTTTCCTGCATGGTCACGCCATAGAGGATATCTGCTTCTTCCATGGTGCCTCGCCGGTGGGTAATGGCGATAAACTGTGTCTTGTCCGACAGATTCTTCAGATAGCGCGCATAGCGGCTGACATTGACCTCGTCCAGCGCCGCTTCAATCTCGTCCAGAATACAAAACGGCGAGGGCTTGACCTTGAGAATCGCAAAGTAGATGGCGATGGCCACAAAGGCCTTTTCGCCGCCCGAAAGCGCGGAAAGATTCTTGATGATCTTGCCAGGCGGCTGGACGGTGATCTCGATGCCCGATTCCAGCAGATTGTCCGGATCGGTCAGGGTCAGTTTTGCCTGACCGCCGCCGAACAGTTCGGTGAAAATCTGCTGGAAATTCCGGTTGATTCTTTCAAAGCTGTCCGCAAACAGCTCCTTCATCTGGGCGGTCAGCTCTCGAATCAGTCCCAGCAATTCCGTGCGGCTGCGCTCAACGTCGTCGCACTGCCGGTTGAGGAAGTCGTACCGCTCGGACACCTCGCGGTACTCCTCGATGGCAGCGACATTGACCGAACCGAGCGCGCGAATCTTGGACTTTAAGTCCGCCAGATGGCTCTGCGCACGAGGCTCATCCTCGACAGGCTGGGCCTGCGAGAGCGCCTCGGAGCGGGTCATGTTATATTCTTCCCACAATTTGGCGATCAATTTATCGTACTCTCCCTGCATCAGCGCCTTTTTCTCCTCACAGCGGGACTGTTCGGCGGCGGCGCGTTCGCGGCGGGCGATCTGTTCCTTTTCCTCGTTGCGCAAACCAACCAGTTTTTGCTCCGCTTCGGCGCGCTGCTGCTGGAGCTGTACGGTCTTTTGCTGGGCTGCCTGGATGTCCTGCGTCAGGGTTTGTTTGGTCTGATGCAGCTCCTCGATCTTTTTTCTCAGCAGCCGTCCTTCGTTTTGCAGGGTATTGAGCTTATCCACCAGCATCTGTACATGGCTGTTCTGCTGGCTGACAAAACCTTCGAGCTGTTCCCGCACCGCTTCCAGCGATTCGATGTCCTTCTGCAGTCCCAGCGTGTCCAGACGCAGGGTGTGCTGCTGCTCCTGCAAAAACTGTTTTGCCTCCTCCAGCTGTTCCTGCTGGTGCTTGTTCTGTTCCAGACTGTCGCGCAGTTCACCCAGCTCCCGATTGACCTGGTCGATCAGGCTGTCGGCGTTGGTGGAACTGCTGCGCAACTCCTCCAGACGCTTTTGCTGGCGGGCACATTCTTCCTCCATCTGTTGACGGGCGTGCAGCGCCTCCTCCAGTGCCAGTGCGATTCGTTTATGTTCGGCAGTATAGGTGATCTTATCCTGCCCACAGGTGGCAATCTGTGCCGCTACGCCGTCGATCTGCGCCTGCAGCTGGGCGGTCATCTGTTTCATCTGCTCCCGCTGCGGCTGATAGGATGCAAGCCGCTTGTTTAAATCGGCGATCTTCTTTTGCAGTGTGTCAATCTCCTCTTTACGGGAGAGCAATCCGGTATTCTTCGAGATCGAACCGCCGGTCATCGAACCGCCGGCATTGATCAGCTGTCCGTCGAGGGTGACCACGCGGAAGCGGTACTGGTAGTGGCGGGCGATGGCGACCGCGGCGTCGATATCCTGCGCCACGGCAATGCGGCCCAGCAGATTTTCTGCGATATTTTTTAGCTTCGGCTCACAGCTGACAAGGTCGGAAGCCCGGGCCACAAAGCCTTCCATCCTTTCGATGCCGTTTGCATCGAGGGTCTGCGGCTTCAAAATGTCGGCCGGCAAAAAGGTGGCGCGGCCTGCACGGGTATATTTCAAATGGTTGATTGCATTTTTAGCTGCATTCTGGTTTTCGGTGACGATGTTCTGCAGCGCACCGCCCAGCGCCGTTTCGATAGCGACGGTATACTGCGGCGACACCGACAGAATCTGCGAGACGGTGCCGATGATGCCGTGCAGCCGTCCGCTGGCACTCTGGGACAGCACGTTTTTGACCGAGCTGTAATAGCCCTCCATGCTCTTTTCCATCTCCGCAAGGATGCCCGCGCGGTGGCTGTGCTGGTCGATGGTGCGCTGAATGTCGCTGCACTCCTCTTCCAGCGCCTGCTGGGTCTGCTGGTGACGTTTGAGCTTGAGCTGATAACCCGACTGAGTGTTTTGCAGCGACTGCTCCTGCTGTGCGATCTGCAACAGCAGCTGCTGGCAGTTTTCCTTCTCCTTTTGCAGTGCGGCGATGCCGTCGTCGCGCTCGGTGCTGGAATCGCGCAGGCGCTGCAAACGCTGGGTTGTCTCCTCGAGCAGTGCATCGGAGGAAACGCGGTTTAGCTTCTGGCGGGTGATGTCCTGTTCAAAAGCCGCGCGCTTTCCTTTGAGGGCAGCAATCTGGTCGCCCAGTGCGGCGATCTCCTCCTCTACCGAAACGATCTCCTGCCGGACCTCCTCACTGTCGGACTGCGCTTTCTGCAGCTCGGCGCGCTTTTGCATCAGCTGCGCCTCATTTTCCTTCAGTCGGGTTTTGGTTTCATCCTTGTTTTCGGTATAGGACAAGATCTCTGCGTTGGTCTGTTCGATGGAGGTGTTGTTGTGCTGCAGGTCGTTTTGGGCGACGGCGATGCCGGCGTCACAGGACGACTGCTGGTCGCGCATCGAGCTGATGAGGCGCTGCTGCTCGTCGATCTGCAGTGCATACTGCTGTGCCTGTTCAAAATCCTGTTCAATGCGGTGCTGGAATTCGTCCAGAATGGCATTGATGTCGGCGCAGCGGTTCTTTGCGATGAGACACTCCTCTTCCTTTTTGACAAGGTCGGCGCGGAGCTTTTCGATGGTATTGATCCACAGAGAAATCTCCAGCGTCTTTTTTTCCTGTGCCAGCTTTAAAAACCGCTCTGCCTTTTCGGACTGCTCCCGCAGTGGACCGACCCGTCCTTCCAATTCGGAAAGGATGTCCTTTAAGCGCAGCAGGTTTTCATAGGCGTTTTCCAGCTTTTTCTCCGCCTCCGCCTTGCGGTAGCGGTATTTGCTGATGCCCGCCGCCTCCTCAAAGATTTCGCGGCGCTGCGTACTCTTTGCCGCTACGATCTCCTCGATGCGGCCCTGTCCGATGATCGAATAGCCGTCGCGTCCCAAGCCGGTATCCATCAGCAGCTCGGTGATGTCCTTTAAGCGCACCGCTGTTTTATTTAAACGGTACTCGCTCTCGCCCGAACGATAGAGCCGTCGGGTGATAGTGACATCGTCGGCGTCGATGGGAAGCTGGCGGTCGGCGTTGTCGATGGTCAGCGACACACTGGCAAAGCCGGTGGGCTTGCGGTTGTGGGTGCCCAGAAAGATGACGTCCTCCATCTTTTCTCCGCGCAGATTGCGGGTGGACTGTTCGCCCAGCACCCAGCGCACTGCATCGGAAATATTGCTTTTTCCGCTACCGTTGGGACCTACAACGGCGGTCAGTCCCCGTCCAAACATAAGCTCTGTTTTGTCGGGGAAGGATTTAAAACCCTGAATCTGTAAGGATTTCAGCTGCAAGTTTTCACCTCTCTCTGCCAATTTTTCCGATTGATATGGTTTTCTGTTTTCCCAAATTTGTGATCTGTATGATTTCTTCGATAGAATAAGTAAGTTTTTCTTTGTTATCTCTTTTCCTGCGGTTTGATTCTCACGCAAAACAATGGCAGGCTGTCGTCCGGCCTGATCTTCACAGGATTTCGCTGCTGCAGCTGCATGAGGTTGCAGCGGTGCTGTCCAGCCATCTTGGAAAGCGCTTTTGGATGGACAAAGAGATCCAGCGGCACCTGAGGCTTAACGTCCTTTAACTGCTGCAGCGCCCGTTTGAGATAGATTCTTCCCTCGCACAGCTCCCGAAAGGCCGGATGATAGGGACCTGCGACGAAATCCTGTTCCAGCGACGGCTGATCGTGCAGTCCCAGACGGATGACGCGGATGCCCCGCTCCTCAAAAAAGAGGAGCAGTTCGGCGCAAAGCTCGACGCTTTGTGCAAGCTCCATCGGCTGATAGAGTCCCTGCCGATACAGCTCTGCCAACTCGGTGCCCTCGATGGTGATGGTCGGATAGATGCGCACCGTCACTGGATGCAGCGCCGCTAGTTTTTCTGCCGTCTCGCGGTCGTCCTGCAAGCTGCTCTGGTACAGACCGGTCATCATCTGGACACCGAGTTCGATGTCTGTCTGCCGGATCAACGCTGCCGCCTTCACCACATCCTCTGCGGTATGTCCGCGTTTGTTTAGGCGAAGGACGCGGTCATTCATGCTCTGCACGCCAAGCTCGATGGCGGTGACCTGATACTGCTGCAAAATGTCGAGGATTTCCTCATTGATTGCATCGGGACGGGTGGAGATGCGGATGCCCGCAAAGCCTCCCTCTCCCAGAAACGGCTGGACTGCCTGCAGCAGCGAGAGCATGTAGTCCCGACGGATGGCAGTGAAGCTGCCGCCAAAAAACGCAAGCTGGGTGTCATCAAGCTGTCCTTTGCGCAGAGAAACCGCCTGACGGCAGATTTCCTGCACCTCTTCAGGAGTCGGCGCCTGCTGCTGTCCCGAGATGCTGCGTTGATTGCAGAAGCTGCACTGGTTGGGACAGCCGATGTGCGGGACAAAGACCGATACATTCGCGTGGCCCATTACTGACCCATCAGCTCCAGCGCTTCCTTTGCTGCCATCTGCTCGGCATTCTTCTTGCTTCTGCCTTCGCCTTTGCCGATGACGTTACTGTTGAGCAGCACATCCACCACAAAGCGTTTGTCGTGGTCGGGGCCTTTTTCCTCCACCAGCTTATACACCAGCTTTTCCTCTGGATTCTGCTGGATAATCTCCTGCAGGATGGTCTTATAATCCTTAAAGGAGAGGCTGTCCTCGTGTTCGAGCATCTCGATGACAAACGGCAGCACAAAGCTGCGGGCGCTCTCGATACCGCTGTCGAGGTAGATGGCGGCAATCAGCGCCTCAAAGGCATCGGCGATGATCGAAGGGCGGGTGCGTCCGCCGGTCATCTCCTCGCCGCGGCCCAGACGCAGATACTGTCCCAGTCCGATCTTGTTTGCCATGACGTCCAGCGATTTTTCGCAGACGATGGCGGCGCGCAGCTTGGTCAGTTCGCCCTCTGGGACGGTGTAGTTATTAAACAGGTAGTCGGACACGATGATGGACAGCACCGCGTCGCCCAGAAACTCCTGACGCTCGTTATATTTGACCTGATGCTTGACCTCATTTGCATAGGAGGAATGGGTCAGCGCAATTTCCAGATAGAGTGGGGTTTTAAAATGATAATGAATTGTCTCCTGCAATTCATGAATCTGCTTCATGGCAGTAATCTCCTTTCTGACGATCATCTCGATGGTACAATGCTCTTCCCCTCTTGATAAAAACGGGCATATCTCAAAAATTATTACAATGTTCTGCACATTATAAGCACTTTTCAAAAACGCCCGCGCACAGTGTTCCCGTTATGTCTGGGAACACTGTGCCGGAACAGTTTTTCTATTGTTCTTCGGCGGCCTTTGCCTGTGCCTTCATCTGGCTGAGGTTCTGCTCAATCTGCTCGATGACGCCGCTTTCAATGCACTGCTTTGCCTGACGGATGGCGTTTTTGATGGCGCGCGCATCCGAGCTTCCGTGCGCCTTGATGACCGTCTTGGAGATACCCAGCAGCGGTGCGCCGCCGTGCTCCTTATAGTCGAGCTTCTTCTTAAAGTCAGCCACGCTGTCCTTCAACAGCAGCGCTGCAATCTTTGTCTTGGTCGAGCGCAGCAGCATTCCTTTGAGCTGATTCGAGAAGAA
>NZ_CALXIN010000081.1 GCF_944388365.1 uncultured Negativibacillus sp.
GTTGTCGCTGTTGCTAAGAAGCTCGGCGTATCCGATGAGAAGATGCTGCGCGCTGCTACCATCAGCCACCTGATGGGCATCTATATCAAATCCCAGTTCGGCAGACTGTCCGGCTTCTGCGGCGCTACCGTTGCTGGAACCGGTTCTGCCTGCGGTATCGTTTACCTGCTGGGCGGCGGTCTGAAAGAGATCGAGAACGCTGTATTCAACATGATCGGCAACGTTACCGGTATGCTGTGCGACGGCGCAAAAGCTGACTGTGCACTCAAGATCGCTACCTGCACCAACGCTGCAATGCAGGCTGCACTGATGGCACTCAAGGGCATCCGCGTTCTGTCCACCGACGGTATCGTTGAGGACGACGTTGAAAAGACCATCTCTAACTTTGCAGAGCTGGGCAACGAAGGCTCTGTACAGCTCGACCAGTTGATGCTGGAAATGATGCTGAAAAAAGAAAAAGCAGTAAAGTAAATTAACACTGTTGCTTAAAAGAGGACATCCTGTGATGTCCTCTTTTTTGCGCAAAAACTGCCCGAGCGGCGCATTTTTTAAAGGGATAGGAAATTATGCCTTGTCCACAGCTTCATTTTATGCTATGATAAATTCCAGACAAAGCATGGGAGGAATCGTATGAGAATCAGAAGAAAACCATGGGCGCGGCCGGAGCTGGCTGCCTGCCCGTTTTGTATAGACAATCCGGAGGAGAACATCGGTCACTGGCAGGAAGCCTTCCCGAAGCAGCAGCCGCTGCATCTGGAGCTGGGCTGCGGCAAGGGTGGATTTATTGCGCAGAGGGCAGTGTCCCATCCAGAGATAAACTTCCTGGCGGTGGATATCAAGAGCGACATCCTGGGACTGACCAAGCGCAACATCGAACAATCCTGCCAGCAGGCGGGCAAAGAGGTGGACAACGTGCGCATCTTCGCCTATGATATCGAGCGTATCTTGCAGGTGTTGGATGCAAACGACGCAGTCGACCGCATCTACATTAACTTCTGCAATCCGTGGCCCAAGAAAAAGCACAAGAAAAAAAGACTGACCTACCCAAGACAGCTGTTTTTCTATCAGGAGTTTTTGAAAAACGGCGGCGAAATCTGGTTTAAGACTGATGACGACGAGCTGTTTGAGGAGTCGCTGGGCTACTTTGAGATGTGCGGATTTACCCAGGAATATCTGACCCGCGATCTGGAAAACAGCGGATTTGCGGACAATATTCAGACAGAACATGAACGAATGTTCATGGAACAGGGCATCAAAATCAAGTTCCTGATCGCGAAAAATCACGGCCGCGTCAGTGCGCTGCCGCCTGTCGTCCCGAAGGAAAGCGACGAAGAAGGCAGCGATAAGGTGCAGCCGGAAGAATAAAAAGAGAAGTTCCAGTATTAGTATGAAAGGAATGATCGGTATGAAAGCAATTTGTGGCGGAAAGCTCGTCCTGCATGACCGCATCGCAGAGGGCATGGCAGTTTTGTTTGATGAAAAAATTATTGGCATTGTTCCAATGTCCGAGGTACCGGCGCAGGCAGAGCGCATCGACGTTTCGGGCGCATGGGTTACTCCTGGACTGTTCGACGTCCACATCCACGGCTCCGGCGGCTGCGACACAATGGACGGCACCGTCGAGGCACTGCACACCATCGCTTCGACCGTAGCTAAAAACGGTGTCACCCGTTTTCTGGCGACCTCGGTCACTCTGCCGCTCGACCGCACAGCACAGGTATTTGACATGGTGCGCACCGTCGTCGGCAAAAGCGGCGAGGGCTGGGATGCCGCCGTCATCGAGGGCATCAACATGGAGGGTCCGTTCATCCATCCGGCTTACAAGGGCGCCCACGAGGAAAACTACATCGCTGACTTTGATTTTGACTTTATGAAGCGGTACAGCGATGTCATCCGCATCGTCACCGTCGCACCGGACAAAGAAGGCGGCATGGAATTTATCCGCAAGGTCACCACCGAGACACCAATCAAGGTTTCGATCGGTCACACCGCCGCTACCTATGAGCAGGCAATGGAGGCCATTGCCAACGGAGCTACCCAGGTGACCCACCTGTACAATGCCATGACTCCAATGCATCACCGTAAACCAGGCGTCGTTACTGCGGCGCTGCGCTCCGACGTCTACACCGAGATGATCTGCGACACCATCCACGTTCATCCGGCGATGTTCCAGTTTGTGATGGACTGCAAAGGCAAGGATCGCTTTGTGCTGATTACCGACTGTATGCGTGCGGGCGGTATGCCGCAGGGCGAATATACACTGGGCGAGCTGAAGGTAGTTGTCAATGAAAACAGCGCTCGTCTGACCGACGGAACGCTGGCAGGCAGCATCCTCACCCTCAACAAGGCGATTGCCAACGTCCATGCAAACACCAACAAGCCGCTGTGGGAGATCGTCAATGCGGCGACCCTCAATCCGGCCAGAGCAATGGGAATGCAGGATCGCATCGGTTCGATTCGCACCGGCTGCAATGCGGACTTCGCAGTGTTTGACGAGGAGTTTAACACCCAGATGACCATTGTCGACGGACGTGTGGTCTACAAAAAGTAAACAGGATTTTTCAATGCCCAGACATTTCTCGTCTGGGCATTGTTGTATGTTCGATAAAAGATGGGTTCCGCAGGGAAAACAACCATCTATACAGCGAAGGGAGCGCAACACCGTGAAAAAATATGAGTATCTAAGCCTTCATATTGGAAAGCTGTTTGGTGCAGAGCTGTCAGAACACCGGCGCATCATCGACGAGTATGCTGCAAGGGGTTATTCCTACGAGTTCCTACTGCCGAAAACTTCCCACTGGGAACTTTTCGGGGAGAGTTTGTACACTTCGATAGTTCTTGAAAACTTTTTCTCTTGCAGAAAAGTAGATTGAAAACAAGTTTTCAATCCCAAACTCTTCAAAAATACGCCTGACGATAAAGGTGTTTCGCTCGTTGCGACGAGCGACCAGAGTTTCACTCTGGACTGGACAATTTTTTGAAAAAAATTGAGTAAAACTTTAGTTTGTCTCACCTGATACAAAACAGCCGCTACAAGATGTCCGCTGAAAATCAGCGGACTTTTTTGTTTTGCAGTTCTATCCGTGCACCGGCCTGCATAGCATATAGCAAACCAAAAACGAAAGGACTGACCTCGATGAACCCACCGACTCAAACCGAAATACTGCTTGCAAGGCTCAGTCCGCGCATCGGACAGGCGCTGCGGGCACTGCCGCCCGACCTTTGGGCGCAGGTGCAGGAGGTTCGACTGTTGCAGGACAAGCTGATCATGTTGACCATCAACGGACGCTGCCGCACGCTGGACAGCATTTGTCCCGCGGTAAGATCGACGCCGGTCAGCCTTCAGGAGATCGAGCAGAGCTTCGCCTCGCTGTGTGAGTATTCGGTACATACCTATCTGAGTCAGATTCAAAACGGTTACATTACGGTGCGCGGCGGTCACCGTATCGGTCTGGGCGGAACAGCGGTCATGCAGGGAGAGAAGGTTCATTCGATGCGGGACATCCGTTCGATGAATATTCGGCTGGCGCGGCAGGAGGAAGCGGACATCGGACTGCTTGCGGACAGGCTGTACGGCGGCGGCCGATGTTCGGTATTGGTAGCGGGAGAGCCTGGCAGCGGAAAGACGACATTGCTGCGGGCGCTGGCACTGTGGCTGTCAGAACAATTTCGGGTGACAGTGGTGGACGAGCGCGGAGAGCTGATCGACCGGACTGCCCGTGGCGGCTGTATCGACGTGCTGCGCGGATTCCCCAAGGCAATCGGCATCCTGCAGGCGGTGCGCACGCTGTCGCCGCAGGTGGTCGTCTGTGATGAGGTCGGCAGCGGCGAGGAGGTACGGGGATTGCTCGAGGCGGTCAACTGCGGCGTGAGTCTGCTTGCCAGCATCCACGCCGGCAGCATGGAACAGCTGCTGCTGCGCCCGCAGTTTCACGCCTTGCAGCAGAGCAGCACCTTTGAAAAGATCGTCCTGCTGCAAGGTGCGCATGCACCGACAGCGGTGGAAACGGTGTACAAGGTTCAGGGAGAAAGGCTGGTGGAGATATGAACGGGATGTTTGGCAGAGTGATCGTCTTTCTGTGCTGCACGGGCGTCGGCTGGGAACTTGCTGGAAGGAGCGGACGGCGGCGGCAGGAGCTTGCAGCCTCTGCACAGCTGGTGCGGAGGCTGACAGGAGAGCTGGGTTACAGCATGAAGCCGGCGGATGAGCTCATCGGGATGCTGTGTAAGGAGAATGGATTTGACAAGCTCTGGTATCTGCGCGCCTTCTGCGAGCTGGAGGAACTGCCCTTTCCTGAGCGATGGCGCAGGTCGGTGATGAGTCGGACGGGCAATCTGGACGAGGACGAGCGTCAGCTGCTGCTGCGGGTGGGCGAGGTGCTGGGTTGCTACGACCTGGATACTCAACTGCAGCAGCTGTTGCCGATTGCTGAGCAGCTGCAGCAGCGCGCGCAGGAATTAGGTGAACAGGTGGCGAAGGATCGGCGGCTGTACACCAGCCTTGGACCATTGGCAGGACTTGCCGCCTGCATTCTGTTATAAAACGAAAAAGGATGGTTGGAAAGTATGGACGTGGATTTGATCTTTAAGATAGCAGCCATCGGCATCATCGTTTCGGTGCTCAATCAGGTGCTGATCCGCTCAGGGAGGGAGGAGCAGGCGACGATGACCACGCTGGCAGGACTGATCGTGGTGTTGATGATGATGATCGAGCAGATCAGCATTTTGTTTGATACGGTGAAATCGGTGTTCGGACTGTGAAAGGAGGAAGAGGGATGCAGCTGGAGGCGGTGATCGGGTTTGGATTGTGTGCGGCGGCGCTGAGTATGCTCCTGCGGCAGTACCGTCCCGAATATGCGCTGTTTTTGTCGCTGCTGTGCGGCGTCGGCATTTTGCTGTGGCTGGTGCAGACGCTGTCGCCGATGCTCGGCGAACTTGAGCAGCTGGCAAAGCTGGCACTGAGCGAAAACGAAGGAGCGCAGATTCTGCTCAAGTCGCTGGGTATCTGTCTGGTGACCCAGGCAGCCAGTGACACCTGCCGCGACATCGGCGAAACCGCCATTGCCTCACGGCTGGAGCTGGCAGGTCGGGCGGCGATGCTGTTGTTGGCGATGCCGCTGTTCGGGCAGCTGCTCGAACAGGCGCTGCGTTTGATCGGGTAGGTGAGCGCATGGGTCTGAGAAGAAAAATTGCGGTTTTTATCTGGGCGTGCCTGATTGGAATACTGCTCTGTTTAAATGTCTGCGCCAGTTCGGTGACAGAATCGGATACGGCGCTCGACCAGTATCTGTCCCAGACGCTGGATGAGCTTTGGGCAGAGCTGTCTCCACAGCTTCCTTCGCAGGCGCAGGAAGCGATGGATGAGGTGGAGATCGACGGCATCTCGTCGCTGCTCTCAATGACGCCTGGGCAGCTGATTGAGCAGGTGCTGATTTTGCTGCGCGACCAGCTGGACTATCCGATGGAGGTGGTCGGGCGGCTGATTGCCATTGTACTCTTGTGTGCGATGGTGCAGGCGGTGTGCAGCAGCAGCCTTTCCCAGCAGTTACAGCAGATTTTTTCGATCACCGCCGTCGCCTGTATGGTCAGCTTTCTCAGTCAGCCGGTGCTGCAGTGCATCGAACGGACGGTGCAGGCGCTGCACGAATGTGCGTTGTTTATGATGTCGTTTGCGCCGGTGATGAGTTCGGTGGTAATCGCGGGTGGAAATCCCGCTTCGGCAGGGAGCTACAATCTGTTTTTGTTCTTTGCCTGTCAGGTGATCGCCCAGCTTGCCAGTCAGACACTGGTGCCGCTGTTGAGCATCTATCTTGCACTGTGCATCGTCGGACCGCTGGCACCTTTTTTGAAGATGGACAGCATCACCGGCGCCATCCGTTCGGTGGTCTGCTGGGGATTGGGCATCCTGACGACCGTCTTTGTGGGAATGCTGTCATTGCAGACGGTCATCAGCACCGGCGGCGATTCGCTGCTGCTCAAGACCTCCCGCTTTTTGGCGGGCAGCTTTATTCCGGTGATCGGCGGAACTATCTCCGATGCGCTGGGTGCGGCACGCGGCTGTGTGCAGGTGATGAAAAGCGTCATCGGCTCGGCAGGTATCGCGGTGGCGGCGCTGACCTTTCTGCCGGTGCTGTTGGAGGTCGGGCTATGGTATCTGGCGGTCAAGGTGTCGGCGTGGGCCGCGCAGATGCTGGATGCCAAACAGGGTGCAGCGCTGCTTTTGAGCATCGCGCAGACCTTTTCGGTGTTGCTTGCGATGATCGTCTGCTTCATGCTGCTGGTGCTGGTATCCACCGCGCTGCTGATGATGCTGACAGTGGGATAGGAGGGAGGAAGGTTTGATATGGAATCCATCCGGCAATGGGCGGCCTGTCTATGTTTTGCAGCGGCAGCAGCGGGTATCTGCCGTCTGCTGATTCCTTCGTCGGGACTGGGACGCACCTTGCAACTGAGCCTGTCGGTGTTTTTTCTTTGCAGCGTACTGCTTCCGCTGCAAAGCATGCACCTGCCGTTTGTGTTGGATATGGGAGCGGAGGTACAGCAGCAAGCAGAACAGCTGTCCGAGCAGACGGTGCAGCAAAGTCAGAGCGCTGCTTTGGAGATGGCAAAACAGCAGATCGAAACCGAGCTTACCAATTTTCTGCTGGAAGAAGGCATAACCCCTGTCCGCATCGGCATAGATATGATGCAGCAGGATGATTCGGTCACCTTGGATTTGTACCTTCTGCTCCAACAGCAGGACCGTCCGAAGGAAAGCTGGCTGCGGGAACATCTGGCGTCCGAGCAGCTTAGGCTTACCATCGAATATCAGGAAGGAGAAAACAGCAATGAATCCCAATCGTGAACAGATTCGCTCGTATGCAGAGCATTTCCTGCACCGACTGCGTGCGTTTTGGGAGAGGACCGACCGAACCCGACTGCTGGTAATTGCGGGCTTGGTGGGAATGGGACTCATCCTGTGTTCCGAGCTGATGCCGCAGGCGTCGGAGGAGGCAGAGCCTCTCGTGCAGGAGCAAAGCAGCAGTGAGCAGTATGTCCGCAGCATGGAGGAGAGACTCAAAGAGATTCTTTCGCAGATCGACGGCGCAGGAGAATGCAGCGTGATGGTGACCCTGCGGGAAAGCAGCCGCAGCGTCTATGCAAGCGAGGACAAATCCACCCAGCAGTCCAGCCAGACCCAGGACACCAGCACCAGCGAACAAAATCTGGTCCTGGTGGAAAGCCGCGACGGTCAGAGCAGTCCCGTGCTGGAAAAAACCATCGAGCCGCAGATCAACGGGGTGATCGTCGTCTGCGAAGGAGCCGACAGCGCGCAGGTGCGCAGTCAGGTCATCGAAGCGGTCACAACGGTGTTGGGGATACGCAGCACACAGGTGTGTGTCTCTCCACGCCGTTAGTATGATAAAAAAACTGCCGTCCGGCAGCGGCAGGCACTGACAGGAGGAAACGTTATGAATATGATCGTAGGAAAGAAACAGATTGTTTTGGCATCACTGGTGGCTGCGCTGGGTGTGGCGGTGTATCTGAACTATCAGTTTGCTGGCGAGGATCTGGCGCTGGTGACCGCCAACACCGAGCAGACCGAGGTCAGCGAGACACTGGTCGAGGACGGCGAGGAAGAAAACTACGGCGACGCACAGTTTGTGGATACCCAAGAGGTCAGCGCCGGACAGTCGAGCGAGGAATACTTCTCCCAGGCGCGTCTGACCAGAACCCAGACCAGAGACGAGGCGACCGAGGCGCTGCAGGTCATGCTCTCGGATGAAAGCCTAGCTCAGGAGCAGAAGGAGGAGCTGACCGCACAGGCCAGCGCGATTGCCCAGTCGATTGAAACCGAAGGCAAGATCGAAAACCTCATCAAGGCCAAAGGCTTTGAGGAGTGCATGGTTTACTGCTCCACCGAAAAGGTGGACGTCATTGTCAAGGCGCCGGACCTGCAGGAAGGAGATGTGGTACAGATTCGCGACATCGTCCTTGCCGAAACACAGGTGCCGGTGGAAAACATCTCCATCGTGCCGGTACAGTAAGCCGGCTGCAACGGATCGCCCTTTTGGGGGACG
>NZ_CALXIN010000082.1 GCF_944388365.1 uncultured Negativibacillus sp.
CCTTACTTTTTTGTGTGCGGTCCCGAGAATGGACAAGGTCCATTCTCCGAACTTAGGTGTAATAAAGATACTCCCTCGGGAACTTCGCAAAGCGAAGTTCTCTCCCCCTGTCTGCTCCGCCAACAGGAGGATGTCAGGTATTGCACCTGCCGCTTTGGGCAGCATGAGGTTACGTCGTTGCAGATTCTCTCTTGGGAGAATGGGGTTTCAAAAGGGGCTTGCCCCTTTCGTGAAGTTTTGCAAACTTCTGAATTCCAAAAACCAGGAGGTTTTTGGTGTGCTCTTTGTGAAACTTTCTTCACACAAGAAAGTTTCCGCGGGCATGGGGCGCGTAGCCCCATAATCGTTTCCGCAGGGGCTACCCTGTTAAACTCCTACAAAAAGATTTTATCGAAAGAAGGGAGAAAGACCTCTGTCTCTTCTCCCTTCTTTCGATAAAATCTCTTGACTTTTTACAAAGTGCGTGGTATTCTCTCCTTAAGCAAAGGAGGAATTTTTTGATGAAAAAACCTGGAAAAACCGCCGGCATCGTTGCCACTGTGGTCATCACTGCGCTGGTGATCCTGTACTTTCTCGTTGTCGGCTTCGCTGCTCCCTTTGCGCTGATTATCTTTCTCCCGCTGGTCGCTGCGCTTGTCTACAACGCCGTCTCACGCATTCGGGAGATTAAAAAGGAGGATACGGATGATTATCGTAAATACTGATTACATCTCCGGCAAAAAGTTGGAAACCCTGTCGCTGGTGCGCGGAAGCACCGTCCACTCCAAAAATATCGGCCGCGACATCCTGTCGGGGCTCAAAACACTGGTCGGCGGTGAGATCGTCGATTACACCAATATGATGAATGAGGCGCGCGCCATCGCTACCAAGCGCATGGTGGAGGAGGCTCAGCAGCTGGGCGCCGATGCCATCGTCAACGTCCGCTATGCTTCCTCCGCTATTATGCAGGGCGCTGCAGAGATCATTGCCTACGGCACTGCTGTTCGCTTTGTCGAAGAATAGTATATTCTCTTCAAAAAAATGTCGCTTTTTTGTGAAAAACAAGTGAACTCCATCTGACTGCTCTGCAATTTTTAGTAAATTGTCTGATTTTACCGAAAAATGGTTGACTGGTCTACATATTTAGATTATACTGAATATGTTAGCTGGAAAGCTGACTTTTAAATTCAGACAACCACTTATTACCTGTTTCCCACAGAGAAAGGGCGTTTCCGTTTGGAAGCGTCCTTTCTTTTTCTGCAAAGATGCACCCTGTCCATTTTCCATAAAAAAAGGAGCACGGTCCTGTGACCGTGCTCCTTTTTACTGTTTATTCGTGCTTATTCCTTATCGTCGTTGGATTCGTCCGGCAGGAAAGCTGCCTTTTCCGAAATATCCTCTTTGTGGGACGGGAACGGAAGGCTGTTGTCCTCCTGCGGCTTTTCCGGTTCGGATGGGAACTGTGCCGGCGCATCTGCAGCGGAAGGCTGTTCCACCGGATTCATCGGCTTGGTATCGCTCTTCTTTGCACGGTGCTCGTCAAAGACGCTCATGTCGCCCTTCATCAGGCGCTCAAAGTCGGCGCTATTGATTTTCTCAAACTCATACAGGAACTCTGCCACCTTGTGCAGTTGATCCATGTGTTCGTTGAGGATCGACTCACACTGGTCGTAGGCCTCGTCGATGACTGCACGGATCTCCTCGTCGATCTGTGCAGCGACCGTTTCGGAGTAGTCGCGGGTATGACCAAAGTCACGGCCCAGGAATACTTCGTTGTCATCCTGACCGTAGACGATCGGGCCAAGACGATCGGAGAAGCCATAACGGGTGACCATCGCACGGGCAATCTTGGTGGCACGCTCCAGGTCGTTGGAGGCGCCGGTGGAGATGTCGTCGAGCACCAGCTTTTCGGCGATACGGCCGCCCAGCAGGGTGACGATGTTCTCCTGCATGCCCTTCTTGGTCTGATAGCTGCGGTCCTCCTCCGGCAGGCTCATGGTGTAGCCGCCAGCCATGCCGCGCGGAATGATCGAAATTTCATGCACCTTATCCTGTGTCTCACAGTAGTAGGTGCTGACTGCATGGCCTGCCTCATGGAAACAGGTCAGGCGTTTATCTTTGTCAGGAACGACGTGGCTCTTCTTCTCAGGGCCGGCAACCACTTTGATGGTCGCTTCCTCGATGTCCACCATGGTCAGCGCCTTGCGTCCGCGGCGTGCTGCCAGCAGTGCTGCTTCGTTGACCAGGTTCTCCAGATCCGCACCGGTAAAGCCGACGGTGGTCTTGGCGATGACGTTCAGGTCAACGTCAGGACCCAGCGGTTTGTTTTTGGTGTGTACCTTCAGGATGTCCTCTCTGCCCTTGACGTCAGGATAGCCGACCACGATCTGGCGGTCAAAACGTCCCGGACGCAGCAGCGCAGGGTCAAGGATGTCGCGGCGGTTGGTTGCCGCCATGACGATGACGCCGGTGTTGGCGCCAAAGCCGTCCATCTCTACCAGCAACTGGTTGAGGGTCTGTTCGCGCTCATCGTGACCGCCGCCCAGGCCAGCGCCTCTGTGGCGGCCCACAGCGTCGATCTCGTCGATGAAGATGATGCTCGGTGCGCTCTTTTTGGCCTGGTCGAACAGGTCACGCACACGGGATGCACCGACGCCGACGAACATCTCGACAAAGTCGGAACCGGAGATCGAATAGAACGGCACGCCTGCTTCGCCCGCTACTGCGCGCGCCAGCAGCGTCTTACCGGTTCCAGGAGGGCCCATCAGCAGGACGCCCTTCGGAATACGTGCGCCCAGCGAGTTAAACTTCTTGGGGTCCTTGAGGAACTCGACGACTTCGACCAGCTCCTCCTTTTCCTCGTCAGCACCCGCTACATCGCGGAAGGTGACCTTTCGTCCGTCCTCCACCGGTTTAGGCTTTGCCTTGCCGAAGGTGTTCATCTTGCCGCCGCCTCCGCCGGCCTGACGCATCATGAAGATCCACAGCACCGCCATGCCGCCCAGCAGCAGCAAAGTCGGCAGCAGCGCCGCAATCAGCGACTGATCCTTTGCAGGCAGATAGTTTCGTTTGAAGGTGGTGTCGCTTGTCTGTTCATACTGTTCGATGTACGGTGCGACATCCTCGTTAAACTGGCTGATGCTTGCCAGATCGTAGGTGACCAGCTGGTCCTGATCCTTCAGCTTGAGGGTCAGTTCGCCGCTGTTGTAGTCGATCTGGTATTCCTCCACCTTATCCTGCTTAAAATAGTCCAGTACCTGGTAATATTTCAGGGTAGAAACCGGCTTATCCATCGACATCATTGCAAACAGCAGCACGATGAGCAGGCCAAACATCGCCAGGTACATGATAATTCCTTTTGATTTTTTCGGCACCAATGATTCACTCCTGTCTCATTAAATTTTGCGATAAATTACTTTGTATATACGGCTGGTTTGAGCACACCGATGTACGGCAGATTGCGATATTTTTCATCGTAATCCAGTCCGTATCCGACGACAAATTCGTCCGGTACCTCAAAACAGGAATAGTCGGGCGCAATATCCGCCTGACGGCGGGCAGGTTTGTTGAGCAATGTCGCAATGCGAATGCTCGACGGATTTCTGCGCTGCAAGATTTCGCGCAGATAGTACAGTGTCTTGCCACTGTCAAGGATATCCTCGACCAGCAGCAGATCGTATCCCTCCAGATTCAGGTCCAGATCCTTGATGATCTTGACCACACCGGAGGTCTTGGTGCCGCTGCCGTAGCTGGACACCGACATGAAGTCGATGCGCGCCGGACAATCCACCGCACGCATCAGGTCCGCCATGAATACCACCGAGCCCTTGAGGACGCTGACCATCAGCAGGTTTTTGTCCTGATAATATTCGGTGATCTGACGGCCGATCTCATCGACCTTTGCTTTAATCTGTTCTTCGGAAAGCAGAACCTTTAAGATATCATCCTGCATTTTTTTCATCACAAATACCCTCCTTACAAAGCCGGCGTCTGGATTACCCGAATCAGGGCGATCCTCCTGCTTTGCTCATCCGGCGCCGCGTGCCGGTCACAGCCAAATCCTTCTGCCCACAAAACACCGGTGCTGTCACTGAGCACCGCTGTTTTCCATCGTTCGGTCTGCGGAATCTTTGCGTCGATCCACATCTTTTTTAAAGGTCTCGATCCCGTATTGGCTCCTCGGTTTGAGCAGACGGTCATGCGGTCGCCGTCCTTGCGTTGACGGAACACCGCAATATCCTTCATTTTATCACAATCGACCGCATTTTTTAAGATGCTGGGGTCTTTTTTAAAGAAAAGTTTATATTCTTGCGCATCAAGGATGGTCACCTCGATGCTTTTGCCGCAAAACAGCTCGATTGTCCCTTCGGCAAACGGCTGTTCAAAGTAGGGCTGGCGCTGATGCGGATAGAACACCGCCTCATCCATCCAGAACTGCCGGCGGTCGGCGCACAGCGCCACTCCCAGGCGAAGCTCAGTTTTGCCGCCGCCTCTGCAAACCCGCTGCTCCATCTGCTGCACCTTGCGAAAATCCGGCTCGATGCCTGCTTCGGTCAGCATCCACAACAGCACCCGATGCCGCAGCGCCGGATGCAGCTGCAAAAATCCTTCCCGCGAGAGGGTCAGCGGCTGGTGTTTTACCGTCAGCTGTTCGAGCGCCTCTTTTGTCTGCTGCTGCAACAGGTCGTTTTCCTCCCGCGCCATCCGGCTCAGGTGCTGCGCTCCCTGCAAAAAGGAAGGGTTTAATCCCTGCATCAGCGGCAGGAGCCGGTGACGGATAAAATTTCGGGTGTAGTCGTCGCTGTCGTTGGTGCTGTCGTGGACAAAATGTAGTCCTTGCTCGGCGCAGAACTGCTCAATTTCCTCGCGGGAGCAGTCGATGAGCGGACGGATAATCTTGTCCCGCACCGGCGGAATTCCGCCCAGACCGTTTAAGCCGGTCCCTCTGGCAAGGTAAAACAGCAGCGTTTCCGCGTTATCATTGAGGGTGTGCGCGGTAGCAATTTTGAAATTTCCTATGGAAATTTCAAAATTGCTACAAGAGGTCGCAGAGCGACCTCTGTGGTCTGGTGTGGGACGGGAGTTTCCTGCGGGAATTTCAAGATTGCTACAAGAGGTCGTTTCACGACCTCTGCGGTCTGCTGTGGAACAGAATTGCTGAGAAATTTCAAAATTGCTACTGTCTGATGTTGAACGGGAGTTTCCTGCAGGAATTTCAAAATTGCTACCGTCTGCTGTGGAACGGGAGTTTCCTGCGGGAATTTCAAAATTGCTACTGTCTGGTTCGGTACCTTTGCTGTCTGCTTGGTCGGGACAGAGGTGCTGAGAAATTTCAAAATTGATACTGTCCGGTTCGGGACCGACACTCTCTGCCAAAATTGCAGAGCTACTCGGTTCGGGACAAACATCCCCTTCTTTCGCTCCCTCCCAAAAAGTGACGGTACTGCCCTGCGGAAGATCGGGACAGTCTCCGTGCAGCAGACCTTCGAGATTTTCCACCGCTTGTGCAAAGACCTGATAGCGCAGCTTGCGGGCGTAGGTTTCCACCGACTGTCCTGCCGCTGCTGCGCCTGCTTTCACATCTGCCCGCACCACAACCAGTGGAATTCCGCGCCGCTGACAGAAGGTGCGCACAAACGCCTCGTCGCGCTCGGACTCCTCCTTGCGCAGACAGTGGTTGAGGTGGCAGGCCATCACCGTGATGCCAAGCTGCTCACGCAGCTGCCACAGCAGCGTGAGCAGCGCAGTGGAATCGGCGCCGCCGGAAAAACCAACCAGCACACGATCTCCCTGCTGCACCATGTTGTACTGACGGATGGTCTGCAAAACCTTACGGCGCATCGCGGAACAACTCCCTGCTGACAAAGCGGGTGTACTGGCCGTCCCAGGCCAGCTTGATGGTGTCGGTGGCGCCGTGACGGTTTTTTGCCACGATGACCTCGGCAACGCCTTTGTCCTCGCTGTCCTCGTTATAGTATTCGTCCCTGTACAGGAACATGACAAGGTCGGCGTCCTGCTCGATCGAACCGGACTCACGCAGGTCGGACAGCACCGGACGGTGGTCGCCGGTGCGCTTATCAGGGCTTCGCGACAGCTGGGACAGGGTGATGATCGGCACATCCAGCTCCTTTGCCATGATCTTGAGGTTTCGGGTGATCTCAGACACCTCCTGCACACGGTTTTCGATGCGACGTCCCGAGCTCATCAGCTGCAGATAGTCGATGACCACCAGACCCAGGTTGTGGATTCTGCGCAGCTTTGCCTTCATCTCGGCGACGGTGATGCCGGCGGTGTCGTCGATGTACATCGGCATGCGGGCGATGGTCTGCGCCGAGACAGCCAGCTTGGTCCAGTCGTCCACACTTAAGTTTCCGCTGCGCAGCTGGGAGTTTTGGATGAGCGCATCGGAGGAAAGCAGTCGGGAGATGAGCTGTTCGCGGCTCATCTCCAGCGAGAAGATGGCGACCGCATGTCCCTGCTTTGCCACGTTGGAGGCAATGTTCATCATAAACGACGATTTACCCATCGCCGGACGCGCCGCCAGCAGAATCAGGTCGGTGCGGTTTAAGCCGGTGGTCAGGCTGTCCAGCGCCGAAAATCCGGTCGGAATGCCGACGTACTGGTTTTTGTCGTCGCCCGAGATGCGCTGCAATTTGTCGTACAGCTCAAAGATGGCGCGGTCGACCTTTACCAGACCGGTGGCGTCCTTGCCCTGACGGATCTCATAGAGCTTCTGCTCGGCAAATTCCATCAGGCTGCGGGCGTCGGCATCGTTTTTCTCCGAGCTTGCGATGATGTTCTTTGCCACACCCACCAGCGAGCGGACATAGTATTTTTCCTGCACCACGCGGGCATAGGCTTCGACGTTGGCAGCTCCTGGCACCACCTGCACCAGCTGGGTCAGATAGACCTTGGCGTCGGCGTCGCTGAGAAACACCTTCTCCGCCTTTGCCTTTTCCAGCACGGTGATAAAGTCGATGGGCTGGGCGGAGGTGAACATCCCCAGCATGATCGAAAACAGCTGCTGGTGCTGCGGCCGGTAGAAGCTCTCCGGCGTCAGCAGCTCCAGCACCTTGCTGATACATTCCGGCTCGATGAGAATGGCGCCCAGCACCGACTGTTCGGCCTCCATACTAAACGGAAGCTGCTCTGTCACAAGCTCCAGATTTTCCTCTGGCATCCGATGTCTCTCCCCTTTCCTCTCCCTCTGGTTTGCCTTTCAGACAGACAGAGCCGTCCCCGAAAATCTCTGAGACGGCTTTGGTGTCCTTTATTCTCCAACATCCACGGTCATCTTTGCGGAGATGCCGGTGTAGAGTTTGATCTCGGCAGTGTAGGTGCCGAAGGCTTTGATCTCGTTGACGTTGATCTTCTTTTTGTCCACAGCCACACCGTACTGTGCAGTGATGGCGTCGGCGATCTCCTTGGTGGTTACCGAGCCGAACAGCTTGCCGCCTGCTCCGGCTTTGGCAGTCAGTTTGACTGTCTTACCCTCAAGCTGTTTTGCAGAAGCCATGGCAGCTTCCTTCTCCACCTGGATTTTGTGCTGCTTGGAGGCTTCCTTTGCCTTCAGCTCACCGATGGCCTGATTGTTTGCCTCAATTGCCAGACCCTTTGGCAGCAAGAAGTTTCTTGCATAACCGTCGGCGGCGTTGATCAGCTCGCCTTTCTTTCCGCTTCCTTTAACGTCCTGTGTCAGAATTACCTTCATGATACTCGTTTCCTTTCGTCTGTTTCTTTTCTTCTATTTGCTGTCGGATTTTTCCGGCGCCGGTTTTTCCTTGTCGTCAGGTTTTAATTCCTCGCCTGGAACCATCTGCACCGGTCCAAGGTCGCTGGTCAGCGCCTTGGGCTGGTCCTTATCCTCCAGTGTGTCATAGTATTCGTCGATGGCCTGAATCAGTCTCTGGTGTGCTTCCTCCAGGTCGATGCCCCGAATCTGAGCGCCCGCCATGGTCAGATGACCGCCGCCGCCCAGTTTTTCCATGATGATCTGGACATTTAATTTACCCATGCTGCGCGCCGAGTAGGCAACCACGTCGTCCGACTCATGG
>NZ_CALXIN010000083.1 GCF_944388365.1 uncultured Negativibacillus sp.
AGACAACAAGCCCTTTCGGTTGCTTAAACAATTTTTACTTTCAAATATTGTCTAACTTTTGGGGGTCACTTCACTGTTGTGCGATGGCTCTTTTTTGATTTGCTGTTATTTCAGATACAGATCCGCTCTTGTCTTGGTGGAATCCATCGTCAAGGTGCTGGTCAGCAGATAGTTAATCTCCTCCTGCTGTCCATAGCCTTCGATGATGTTGATCTTCTTCAGCTCAATCTCGCTGCTGTCAATCGTCGGCAGGAAGTCTCCCGCTTCGATCTGCTCTCTGGTAAACCATACACTGGTCATCAGGGTATAGCTGTCGGTGCCGGACTGGTAAATATCAAACAGCGTTCCCTGATGGCAAATGCTGTTGACCTTTTCCGGTTTGGACAATTCCTCCAGGCTGTATACTGTCATGGTAACGGTATTGGCCTGTTCATCCGACACAAGCTCTGCAAAGCTGCGTTCCGAAGCGAGCACCTGCGCATTGGCTGCCAGCTGAACGGTTGCCGCCTGTTCTCCATTCCGATAGAGCACTGTCATTGTAGCAGTGGACGGATCATAGGAAAGGCTGCCGCCTTTGACCGAATAGGTCTGCACTTTGCTCTGCTGGGCCTGATTGAGTCCTTCTTCCAGAGCATTGGCTGCCTCGGTTGTTGTCTCGGTCTCCGGTTGGGCAGATTCGCTCTCGGTTTGTTCCTGCGGTACCTGTGCCATCATCACGCCTGTCTGTGGTTCCGCTTTTGGGGTCTCTCCTTTACCACCGGTGGTCGGATTGACCTGCTCTTCGTCTTGCTGCTCGGTTACGGTGCTTTCGGTCACAGCCTTCTCCTGCTGTGGAGACGCCAGAGAATCCAGCATCCGCTGACGGAGTTCCTCCCGTTCCTGGGTATCCTGCTGGTTTCCTGCGGCATCCGACTGCACTGCCGGCGCATCATTCGACTGTGCCGAAGGTTCCGACTGCGGCTGTACGGAATCGGCACTCGTTGTTCCCGATTCTGTCTGCGGAGCTTCATTTGCTACCTGCGGTGCCTGCTGCATGACTGCCTTTGGCATTGCAGCTTCCTGTGTTGCCGATTCATCCTCCACCGCTTCTACGGTTTCTTCCACCTCGGCAGATTCCTCGACGGCTTCTTCGGTCGCCTGGTCAGCTGCGGCCGTATTCTGTACGATCGCACCTCCTGCATTCATCGACGTCCGTCCATATTTCCAGAAGGCTGCCGACAATCCGACAACCAGCACCAAGGTGCAGGCGATTGCCCAGCGACGTCTGCGCTGTGCAGCCGAAATGGTGCGGACTTTTTCCTGCTGTTCTTCCTTTTGCGGGAAGATGATTACATTGTTCTTTTCCTTCGAAGGATTTTCTGTCTCTGATTCAAGGACAGTTTCTTTCTCTTCTGTCCCTTCCATTTGTACGTCTATGGTGGACGGATCGACGGTGATCTGTCCGTCTCCCTCTCCTGCACAGATCTTTTCCCAGATATTCTGTGCAGACAAACCTTCGGGAAGCGCCGGACAGCAAAGCGCCGAAAACTGTCGCATCAAAAATTCCTGGTCATCGGCAAGCTGCTGCTGTTCCTGTTCGGACAACGCTTCCGGCATCCAATCTTTGTTCTTTTCTGTCAACTTAGCTTCCCTCCTTCCAAATATTTTCGCATCTTTTTAAAGGCTCGGAACAGTTTGGAGCTGACTGTTCCCTGCGGCGCCTGGATGATCTGCGCAATCTCTCTTGCAGTATAACCATCCACCACCGACAAAATCACAATCTGCCGCTCCTCATCGCCCAGCTGCTGCAGTGCGCGTAAAAGGTCGGTCCGCTGCTGCACCGTCTGGGAAAATTCGTCCTGATCTCCAGGCAGATGGAGCAGCTCGTCAATATCCATCTCGTTGCGTGCCCGCACATATTCACGTATCTTGCGATTGCATCTTGCCGACAAAATACGGTAGATCCATGGCATAAACGCCTGCGGATCGCGCAGAGCTCCCAGTCCCCGATACGCCTCGATGAACGTTTCGGAAACCACATCTTCCGCGTCATGGCTGTTGCCGAGGGTGTACAACGCGGTTCGATACAACGAGGGTGCTACCGCCTGATAAAGCCTGGTAAAGCCTTCCTGGCCTCCCTTCTGGGCATCCAGCACTAATGCTGTGTCTAATTTCACCTCTACACCACCCATCATAAGTTTAGTGCAGGAAAGGCGCCAATTTATTGCGTCCTCTCCAAAAAAATTCCTGAAAAAGTGCCATACTCCTGTCACAGTCCTGTTCACATCAGGATATGCAGTCGGGTCGCCTTGTTTGCCCTGGTATGGCAAACAAGCGCATAAAACGCCAATTGTAGAACCATTATAATATATTCACCCTCAAAAGGCAACCTTCTTTTTTTCCTGCAATTTCCTGTCCTGCGTCCCAAATGATATTGATATTGCGCAGTGAAAAGGCCAAAAAACACAGCACAGACAAAAAACAAACAGGGACTCCCTGCATGGGAATCCCTGTTTGTTTTTGTATGTTTATTCGCCTTTTTTGCGGAAAAGCTCTTCCTTGATCCGCTCCAAAGCTCCCTGATAACGGGTCGAGCGCATATTTGGGAATGCCTCCACCAGACGGCGGCGCAGCAGTCTGTTTCTGGTTGCACCTTCGCGGATGCGCTGCTCGATATGCTCGATTGCTTCGCGCTGTTCATCGGTCAGTTTGGCAAGCAATTCACGGCGGCGCTGTGCACGGCGTTCGGCACGTTCTGCCATCCGTTCGTTTTTACGCTCCTCCAAAAACTCGCGCAGCTCCATTCTGCCAAGCTCGAAGTCCAGCTTGCCCTGTTCGACCTTCTGCTGGAACTCCTGCTGGTTCTGGCGCAGATACTCGCTGGTATCCAGCCGCGCCTGCTCCACCAGCTGCTGGAGCTGTTTGAGCGTTCCGTTGAGGTCGAGGATGGTACGGACTGTCACGGTCAGGTCGGTGACCAACAGCACGCCAAAGACGGCACAGCAAGCCACTGACGCTCCAAACGGCAGCGCCTGGATCATGCCCTGCACCACCGGATCGACCAGACGTGCTGCCACCACCGACAACACACCGAACATCAGCGAATTGCGCAGACACACTCTGCCGTGGATGTTAAAGCGATAGTTGGAATAATCCCACCACTTTGCTGCAAACAATTTTTCCAGCGCAAAACCGGTGATGTATTCGATCACACTGGTCAAAATCATGCCGCCAAAAAACAGCAGCAGCAAATTTTCCCGCAGTGGACGCAAAAACAGCAGTACCGCTACCGCACCGAACCCATATACCGGACAAAGCGGCCCATTGAGAAAACCACGGTTGACAAACTTTCTCTGTCCGATGGAGCAATAAACCGTTTCACACACCCAGCCTAAAAAGCTGTATACCAAAAATGCCAAAAACAGCTGCACAGGACAAGCCTCCCTCTTTTTCTGTTTCCCAAAGAAAGATGCCGGCGGCACCGCAGTACCGCCGGCAACCTTTTCAGAGGGGTTTCTGTTGATGATTCTATTTTAAAAATTAGTACGCGTATTGACCATCCTGACACTGCTCCGTACTGCTTGCGGCAAATCCAGCGGATGCTGTCACCAGTTCCTTTTGATTTTGGTGGCTCTGCTGTTCTTCCAGCGGCTGTTCTACCGGAGGCTCCCGATCGTCCTGCGCTTTCTGCTGCGCGCTCATCAGTCTTGCGTTTGCCAACATCAGCTTGATACGGTTCTGCTGGTTGACCTTAGAAGCACTGGAGTCATAGTCCACCGCAACGATGTTTGCCTGCGGATTTTTCTCCTTGATGACACGCATGACGCCCTTGCCGCAGATGTGGTTTGGCAGGCAGCCGAACGGCTGGGTGCAGACGATGTTGTTAACCTTGTAGTGCTGGATCAGCTCGACCATCTCTGCGGTCAAGAGCCAGCCCTCGCCCATCTTGACGCCCTTGCCGATATAGCCCTTGGTCGACTCGATGGTGCTCTCAAAGTGGCACGGCGGCTGGAAATCGCTGTTCTGCTCGATCAGACGGATCATGTCGCTCTTTCTGCCGCGCAGAAAAGCATTGACCTTGCGCATTACTGCTGCCTTTACTCCGTTGATGCCGTACAGATCATTGTCGAACACGACGTTGTGGGTGCAGTACAGCAAAAAGTCAAACAGTCCAGGGCAGACAACCTCGCAGCCCTCGGACAGCAGAAATTCTTCCAGGTTGTTGTTTCCGAGCGGCGAATATTTGACATAGATTTCGCCGACGACGCCGACGCGGATCTTTTCCTCCTTGCGGCGCTCCACCTTGTTGAATCGCTCGATGATCTGCTTCATCAGCGCTGAAACTTCCTTCCAGCGCAGCAGTTTTTTGCAGAACAGCTTCTCTGCCATGGCGACACTGTCGTCTACCGCCTTCTGGCTGGCTCCTGCCTGCTTTTCGTACGGGATGCACTGATTATACAATGTCATGATTAAATCGCCGCACAGACAGCCGTAGACGGCCTGAAGCAACATTGTCACCGGCAGCGAGAAGCCGCCCGACTGCTCGCTCTTCATAAAGCTGGCGGAGATGACCGGAATATTGCCGTAGCCGCACTTGTCCAGCGCCTTTCTGAGCAGGTGGATATAGTTGGATGCACGGCAGCCGCCGCCGGTCTGTGTGATCAGCAGTGCCACCTTGTCCAGCGGCAGATCACAGTGTTCCAGAGCGTCGATCATCTGGCCGATGACCAGCTGTGCGGGATAGCAGGTATCGTTGTGCACATTTTTGAGTCCCTGGTCGATGACGCCCTGTCCAAAGTTGTCCAGGACCTTGATTTTATAGCCATAGTTTTCCAGTACGTTTCCCAGAATCTTAAAGTGAATCGGAAGCATCGTCGGAATCAGAATTGTATGAGTCTTTTTCATTTCCTTGGTAAAAGACACTCTTTTGATCTCTTCCATTTGTGAAAATCACACCCTCCCTTTTGCCTTTTTGCCGGAGCAGTTCCCTCCTGCTCCGGTTCTTTTTCTATTGCTCATTCTGCTTTTGTGCGTCACGTTCCTTGACTGCACCGATCAGCGAGCGCAGACGGATCTTGACTGCGCCCAGATTGTTGATTTCATCAATTTTCAGCTGGGTATACAGCTTGTCACCACGGGTCAGAATCGCCGAAACCTCGTCGGTGGTGATGGCGTCGATGCCGCAGCCAAAGGATACCAGCTGCACCAGCTCGCAGTCGTCATGCTCGGTGACATACTTGGCTGCATTGTACAGACGCGAATGATAGGTCCACTGGTTGAGGACGTTCGGACGAACCGGAACCACCAGGTCGGAGACACAGTCCTCGGAGACAACCACCAGTCCCAGCGAGGTGATCTGCTGGTTGATGCCGTGGTTGATCTCCGGATCAATGTGGTAAGGTCTGCCGCAGAGCACGATGGTTTTCAGTCCATGCTCTCTTGCATAGCTGAGCGCCTGTGCACCCTTTTCCTTGATGTCGTTCTGATGTGCATAGTAGCGGGTATAGGCATTGTCCGATGCCTGTTTCACTTCCTTCAGCGTCAGGTCAGGATAATATTCCCGCAGCGCTTCCCAGATCTTTTTCGGGAAGGTCTTGCGCGCCGAAAGATTGAGATATGGATAGATATAGCGAACATGCTGGAGCTTTTCGACGTTGGAGATGAGCAGCTCCGGATAGTAGGCAACGACCGGACAGTTAAAGTGGTTGTCGCCGCGGTGCTCATCAAAGTTATAGCTCATGCACGGATAGAAGATGGTGTCAACGCCCTTGTCCAGCAGATTCTCGATGTGTCCATGCATCAGTTTTGCCGGATAGCAGGCGGTATCGGATGGTACCGAGTACTGACCTTTTGCGTACAGTGCACGGGAAGAGATGTCCGAAACCAGCACGTTAAACTGGAGGCTATGGAAAAATTCGACCCAGAAGAACAGGTTTTCGTACATGTTCAGTCCCAGCGGCAGGCCGATGGTTCCGCGGTGGAAGTGATTTTCCGCGGTCAGACGCTGACATTCCTCGCTGAGGGCACGCACCTGCTCGAGCTTATAGCGGTACAGGTCAGGAAGCTGTTTTTCCTTGCCCAGTCCCAGCGGACGCTCACAGCGGTTGCCCGAAATAAAGCGCTCGCCTCCTGCAAAGGTATTGATGGTCAGGTTGCAGTGGTTGGTACAGCCCTGGCAGACCACCGGCTTGGACTCGTGGACGAAGTTTTCCAGCTGATCCATCTTGAGGATCGAGCTTTCTTTTTTCTCCTTGCTTGCCTTATAGATGCCTCTGCCGTAGATGGCAGCACCGTAGGCGCCCATCAGACCGGCGATATCCGGTCGGGTGACATTGTGTCCGATCTCCTGCTCAAAGCTGCGCAGTACGGCGTCGTTTAAGAAGGTACCGCCCTGTACGACGATATGTTCGCCCAGCTCATCTGCGCTTCTGGCACGGATGACCTTATACAGCACGTTTTTAACGACACTCATCGAAAGTCCCGCCGAGATGTCCTCGACGCTGGCGCCGTCCTTCTGTGCCTGCTTGACCGAGGAGTTCATAAAGACGGTGCAGCGGGAGCCCAGGTCCACCGGATACTTGGAGAACAGGCCCAGCCGTGCAAATTCCTCGGCGGTATATCCCATCGACTTTGCAAAGGTCTCGATAAACGAGCCGCATCCCGAGGAGCAGGCCTCGTTGAGCATGATCGAATCGATGGCGTTGTTTTTAATCTTGAAGCACTTGATGTCCTGACCGCCGATGTCCAGGATGAACTCGACTTTCGGGTCAAAGTGCTGTGCCGCCTTGAAGTGGGCGATGGTCTCGACGATGCCGTCGTCCAGATGGAAGGCGTGCTGAATCAGCTCCTCACCGTAACCGGTGGAAACCGCATAGCGGATGTGGACGCGGTCGCCGCAGGCTTCGTAAATCTTCTTGAGCTGTTCGCGGACGATCTGCACCGGATTGCCCTGGCTGGAGCTGTAATAGCGGTAGAGCGTCTCGAACGAGTCGCTCATCAACACCAGCTTGGTGGTGGTGGAGCCGCAGTCGATGCCGAGGTAGGCGTCGCCGCTGTAATCGGCGATGTCCTTCCACGGAACGTTTGCCTGGCTGTGGCGGCGCACAAATTCGTTGTGCTCCTCCTCATTCTCAAACAAAGGTTTCAGATAGTTGGTGGTTTTGGAGCGGGAGGAAGCGTTTTCGAGGATATTGATAAACTCCTCATAGCTGTACGAACGCTCCAGTCCGCGTGTAAAAATGGCTGTTCCGATGGCTACCGAGTACTGTGCCCAGGTTGGGAACACTGCATTTTCTTTGGACAGTTTCAAAGTCTCTGCAAAACGCTGCTGAAGGCCCTTGAAGAAAAAGAGAGGTCCTCCCAGGAACAATACCTTGCCCTCGATCTTTCTTCCCTGGCTCAGTCCGGTGACCGTCTGGTCGACGACCGCCTGGAAGATGCTGGCAGACACGTCCTCTTTCTTTGCGCCCTGGTTGAGCAGCGGCTGAATATCGGTTTTTGCAAAGACGCCGCAGCGGGACGCAATCGGATAAATTCTCTCATGATGCAGGCTCAGCTCATCCAGTTCCTCGGTGCTGATACCCAGCAGAGTTGCCATCTGGTCGATGAAGGCGCCGGTGCCGCCTGCACAGCTGCCGTTCATTCGTTCCTCCAGACCGCCGCTGAGGAAGATGATCTTTGCATCCTCTCCGCCCAGCTCGATCACTGCGTCGGTGTCTGGCTCATACTCCATTACTGTCTTGTAGGTTGCAAAAACCTCCTGCACAAAGTCGATGCCTGCATCCTCTGCAAGACCCAGTCCTGCCGAGCCGGAGATCGCCGCGTGAAACTTTTCTCCCTGCAAAAATTTTCTGGCTCCTTCCAGGGCTTTGATGGTCGCCTGACGCACCTGGGAAAGGTGGCGCTGATAGATCCTGTACAGGATCT
>NZ_CALXIN010000084.1 GCF_944388365.1 uncultured Negativibacillus sp.
CCTGCACCGCCCTGGATTGGGTCGCACAGGAACTGGTCGTGCAGCTTGCCAGCGATGATCTCATCACAAGCCTGGCAGATGGCGTCTTTGATCTTTTCGTCCATCTCGCCTACCTGGCAGTTGCAGATTGCGCATGCTTTTTTGATTTCTGCCATCGAATTGATGAATTCTGGCTGCAGTTTCTGGCCGGTGATGTGGAAGTTTTCAAAACCACGCAGCGACTGTACGCCATAGTAAGCGTCTACTGGAACCTGTTTTTCACCGATGGAGTCTTTTTCAATACGATATTCCATGATTCAACCCTTCTATTCTTTTTAATATCTTGTCTGTTTTTTCGAACATTTTGACGCAAATCCTGCATCATTTGCTTTTATTATAGCATTGACCCAAAAAAAATCAAGTGCTTTCGGTTCTAAAAATCGAGGATTTGAGGGCTTTAATTCATTTTTTTGCAATTTGTCCATCATTTTTACAAATCTTTGTACGCTTTTTCTATTGCCTTTTTTTTGACAGAAAGAGTACAATAAAAGTATCGAATTTTTGTGGGAATAACTTCTATTCCAATCAAAAAAATTCGCCAAAGTTCCTGCATTGCTGACCGGCATTTCAGGGGCGCCTAATATGTGTAAAACATGATTTAAGTTTAAGGAGGATTTCCGAAATGGACGTTTATGAAAAATCTCTTGAACTGCACAAAAAAGCGCAGGGCAAACTGCGTGTAGAGTGCAAAGTTCCTCTGAATGGTGCTGAAGACCTCTCTCTGGCTTATTCTCCAGGCGTTGCACAGCCATGTATCGAAATCAATAAAGATTACAATACCATCTATGATTACACTGCAAAAGGCAACATGGTTGCTGTTGTAACAAACGGTACCGCTGTTCTGGGTCTTGGCAACATCGGCGCAGGCGCAGGTCTGCCGGTTATGGAAGGTAAATCCGTCCTGTTCAAATCCTTTGCAGGTGTTGACGCTTTCCCAATCTGCCTGGACACCATGGACCCAGACAAGATCATCGAAACCGTTAAACTGATGGAGCCAACCTTCGGCGGCGTTAACCTCGAAGACATCAAAGCTCCAGAGTGCTTCTACATCGAGAGCAAGCTCAAAGAGATCTGTAACATTCCGATCTTCCACGATGACCAGCATGGTACTGCTATCGTTACTCTGGCAGGTCTGATCAACGCTCTGAAAGTTGTTGGCAAAGACATCAAAGATATCCACGTTGTAGTAAGCGGCGCAGGTGCAGCAGCAATCGCTATCACAAAACTGCTTCTCTCCGCAGGTATTGCTGATGCTATCCTCTGCGACAGCAAGGGCGCTATCTACGAAGGACGCGAAGGCCTCAACGAAGTGAAGGTTGAAATGTCCAAAGTTACCAACCACAACAAACTCTCCGGTTCTCTGGGCGACGTTATCAAAGGCGCAGACGTATTTGTCGGCGTTTCCGCTCCTGGCGTTCTCACACCTGAGATGGTTAAGAGCATGGCAAAAGATGCAATCATCTTTGCTTGCGCTAACCCAACCCCAGAAATCGATCCAGCTCTTGCAAAAGAAGCAGGCGCTGCTGTTATCGGTACCGGCCGTTCCGACTATCCAAACCAGGTCAACAACGTTCTTGCATTCCCAGGTATCTTCCGTGGTGCTCTGGATGTTCGTGCAAGCAAGATCAATGAAGAGATGAAGATTGCTGCTGCTAATGCAATCGCCTCTCTGGTTTCCGCTGAGGAACTGAGCGCTGACTATGTCATCCCATCTCCATTTGATCCACGTGTAGCTCCTGCTGTTGCACAGTACGTTGCAAAAGCTGCTATCGAGACCGGTGTTGCTCAGAAGACCGACATCACTCCAGAGCAGGTTGCAGAGCATACCCGTGAGCTGGTTGCTAAGAAATAAGTTTTTCAAAGCTGTAACCCTAAAAGCCTTCGCAGTCTGACTGCGAAGGCTTTTTTTTTCTGTCTGCACGATTGGCAGCAGATGCGAGGATGTGCTCTATACTTTTAAAAAATGATGTGATATAGTATAAGAAAAAATTGCTTTGACAGGGGGATACAACCATGACCTATACACAGCTGCTCAATCGTGCGATTGCACTTCTGGACGAGCAGGGACCCGAGGCTGCCTATCAACTGATGAAGACGGAAGGCTTTGAGGTCGAATACGCCAATCAGGCACAGATTTATAACTTTGCTTACTGTTTTGCTGCCCTCAGCGGTCACATCGACGAGGCGCTGGGTTTGATGAAGGAGGCGCTCTATCAAAAGGGATTCTGGTATGATTACGATTATCTGATGGAGGATGAGGATCTGGAGGAGCTGCGCCGTGACCCGTCGTTTGAAACGATGGCAAAGCTTTGTCAAGAGCGTCAGCAGGCAGCACAGGCTGCTGCAAAACCGCAGCTGGTGCAGGAAAACGTGCAGCCTGCAAAACCGTTTCTGCTGATTCTCCACGGCGACCAGCAGAATCCGCAGATGACCGCTCCTTACTGGCAGAGTGCAAAGGAATTAGATTATGGACTTGCCTTTGCGCAGTCCTCCCAGATTCAGGTGTCCGACGGCTACCTGTGGGATGATGAGCAGCAGGCGGCAGAGGAGATTCAGCAGCATTGGGAAACTCTGAAGCAGCAGGGAACCGATGTGGACAACAGCATCCTGTGCGGTTTTTCCTCCGGCGGACGTGCTGCCTTCTATGCAGCTGTCACCGGTGCCGTACAGCCCAAGGGTCTGATTCTGGTTGCTCCATGGCTGCCGGAACTGGAGGAGTGGACCGAGGACCTGAGCAAACTCAAAGCGGCAGGAACCAAGGTTTATATCTGCTGCGGCGACATGGATGAGGATTGCTTTGAGGGCAGCGAGGCACTGTTTGAAATTCTCGACGACAACGGCATCGACGTACAGTTTAAGCTTTGTCCGGAGCTGGAACACGATTATCCAGAAGATTTTGACCGAATCTTGCAGGAGGCGGTTCGCTTTGTCAATGAATAAAGAGAATGAACAGCAGTTTTCCACCAAAGAGGTGCGCGTCGTTCCCTATGATCCGCAGTGGAAAGCCGAATTTGAAAAGATTCGGGCGATGATCCAAAGCTGCATCGGAGACTACCTTGAAACGATTGAACATGTCGGTTCCACTTCGGTGGAAGGCTTGGGTGCAAAGCCGGTCATCGATCTGGATGCCGTGTTAAAACACAAGGAGGATCTCCCAAAGGTGATCGAACAGCTCGGGAAGTATGGCTATGTGCATCAGGGAGATCTCGGACTGCCAGGACGGGAGGCATTCTTCCGTCCGCGGGACTATGATGAACAGGAAAAAAGTGTGATAAAGTATCACTTTTATGTCTGCCACAAGGAGGCAAAGCCTTATCTGGAACATATTGCCTTCCGCGATTATCTGCGCACCCATCCGCAGGCCAGGGACGAGTATCAGCGCATCAAGCAGGAACTGGCGCAGCAGTACCGCTATGATGTGGATACCTACTGTGAACACAAAACCGCATTTGTACGGTCTATTCTGCAAAAGTGCGGACTATAATGCTTATATGAAACACAAAACAGCTTTTCGTAAATTGAAAAGCTGTTTTGTGTTTTTTGCAGAGAAATCGTTTTATTATCAAAATCAATCAAATTCAATCAAGACATCAATTTCCCTATATTTCCTGATTTTGCCGTATAATATGACCTGACTGTCAATTTGCATGAGGAAATACACGAAAGATTGTTGATTATTTTTGACTGATTTTGATTGAAAATGATTGAAAATGAGTTTGGAAGGTGCTATAATCAGCTTAACGACAGGGAGAAGGAGGGCAAAGGATGATCGCAGAGGAACGAATGCAGACAATTTTGCAGCTGCTGGAACAGCGGCGGACGGTGAGCGTGGCAAGTCTGTGCCAGGCAACCGGCGCATCAGAGGCGACCATCCGCCGCGATTTAAGCGAGCTGGACCGACAGGGAAAGCTGTGCAAGGTCCACGGAGGAGCCACCCTTCCACAGAACGAGTTTGAAAGTCAGGAACCGGACGTGACGGTGAAAGCACAGCTGAATGTCGAACAGAAGGATCGGATTGCCCGCTATGCGGCAGCGCAGATCAACGACGACGACTTTGTTTTTATCGACGCGGGAACCACCACGCTGCGGATGGCCGACTATCTGGGTCAGTCCAAAGCGACCTTTGTCACCACCGGCATCGAATGTGCCAAAAAACTGGTGGAAAAGGGGCTTCGGGTCTATGTGCCAGGCGGACTGTTAAAACCTGGAACGCAGGCCTTGGTGGGAGCGGCAGCATTGGAGTCGATGGGAAGATACAACTTTACCAAGTCCTTTGTCGGCACCAACGGCATCAGCATCCGCCACGGATTTACCACTCCGGACACCGAGGAAGCCGCCATCAAATCGCTGGCGGTGCAGCACTCCTATCTGTGTTATATCCTTGCCGATTCCAGCAAGTTTGGCAAGGTGGCGGCGGTCACCATCTGCCCGCTCAATAAAGCCTGCATCCTGACCGACAGGTTGCCGGATGAGAGCTATCGAAGTCAGACGGTCATAAAAGAGGTGGATTAGTTTGATTTATACAGTCACATTCAATCCTGCCATCGACTATGTGGTCAGGATGGAACATTTTTGCGCAGGGGAGGTCAACCGCACCAGCAGCGAGGAGATTCAGTTTGGCGGCAAGGGCATCAACGTCTCCAATGTGCTCAAAAATCTGGGCGTACCAAGCTGTGCGCTGGGATTTGTAGCAGGCTTTACCGGCAAGGCGCTGGAAGATGCACTGCACAAAAGCGGGGTGGATACCGATTTCATCCATCTGAACAACGGGATGACCCGCATCAATGTCAAACTCAAAGCAGAGTGTGAGACCGAGATCAACGGTCAGGGTCCGAGCATCGGCACCGAGGAATTGCAGCAGCTGTTTGACAAGCTCGAGCAGCTCAAACAGGGAGACATTCTGGTGCTTGCCGGAAGCATTCCGCACAGCCTTCCAAGCGACATCTATGAAAAGATCATGCAGCGGATGGAAGGAAAGGACATCATGGTTGTGGTGGACGCGACACAGGATCTGCTGTGCAACGTCCTGAAATATAAACCGTTTTTGATTAAGCCAAACCACATTGAACTGGGAGAAATTTTTGGCGTGCAGCTGCACAGCGACGAAGAGATCGTGGAAGCAGCCCAGAAGCTGCAGCAGCAGGGCGCACGCAATGTCCTGGTATCTATGGCGGGAGCAGGAGCGATCCTGCTGGACGAAAACGGAACCCATCACAAGATCAGCGCGCCTAAGGGAACGGTAAAGAACTCGGTCGGCGCGGGCGATTCGATGGTTGCCGGATTTTTGAGCGGCTATCTTGAAAGCGGCGATTATGCCGTCGCATTGAAGATGGGAACTGCCACCGGCAGCGCGACTGCTTTTTCGGACGGACTTGCCACCGGAGAAGAAGCAAGAGCACTTTTTAAAACCTTGTAGTGAGGAAGGGGTAACAAAGATGAGAATTATTGACCTGCTCAGCAAAGAAAAGATCGTACTGGGAACCCAGGCGAAAGACAAGGCGGATGCCATCGAAAAGATGGTTGACCTGCAGGCAAAGAGCGGCTGTCTGAAAGACCGCGAAACCTACAAACAGGCAATTCTTGCAAGGGAAGCACAGAGCAGCACCGCCATCGAAGCGGGCATTGCAGTTCCGCATGCAAAATCCGAGACAGTTACAAAACCATCGCTGTGTGCAATGACACTCCAGCAGGGTGTGGATTACGGAGCAATGGACGGTCAGCCGTCCGATCTGTTCTTCATGATCGCAGCTCCGCTCGACGGTGACCTGCATCTGGAGATTCTCTCCCATCTGATGGTGCTGCTGATGGACCCAGAATTCCTGGCTCAGCTGCGCGGCGCAAAGGATGCAGAAGAATTCCTGTCGGTCATCGACCGCTTTGAAACAGCGAAATATGGCGAGGCTCAGCCGGCTGCAGCTGCTCCTGAAAAACAGGGCACTCGCATCCTTGCAGTTACTGCCTGCCCGACCGGTATCGCCCACACTTATATGGCAGCAGAGGCACTGGAAAAGGCAGCCAAAGAGATGGGACTTACCATCAAGGTAGAAACAAACGGCAGCGGCGGTGTCAAGAACAGACTGACTGCTGAGGAGATTGAAAATGCCGACGGTATCATCGTAGCGGCAGACAAAAACGTAGAAACTGCTCGTTTTGCCGGTAAAAAGGTGCTGTTTGTACCGGTATCCGACGGCATCCATAAACCAAAACAGCTGATCGAACAGATCGAAAGCGGCAGCGTTGCTGTTTACGAACATAAAGGTCAGGTGGAAGAAACAAGCACCGAGAAGAATGAGAGCATCGGACGTCAGCTTTACAAACATCTGATGAACGGTGTCAGCCACATGCTCCCGTTCGTTATCGGCGGCGGTATCCTCATCGCAATCGCCTTCCTGCTGGATGACTACTCCATCAATCCGGCAAGCTTTGGTACCAACACACCGCTTGCAGCTTTCTTCAAGACTGTCGGTGATACCGCATTCAACTTCATGCTTCCAATCCTGGCAGGTTATATCGCTTACAGTATCGCAGACAGACCTGGTCTGGCAGTCGGTTTTGTCGGCGGTTATATCGCAAAAGTCGGAAACTCCTTTGCAAATATCAGCGGTGAAAATGCAATCTCCGGCGGATTTTTGGCAGCACTGCTTGCAGGTTTTGTAGCAGGCTATCTGGTTCTGGCCATCAGAAAAGTATCCTCCAAGCTGCCGGAAAGCATGGAAGGCATCAAACCGGTTCTGATTTATCCACTGTTCGGCGTATTCTTTATCGGCGTATTTATGTTTGCAGTCAACCCGATTATGGCTGCGATCAACTCCGGCATCGTTAACCTCCTCAACTCGATGGGCGGCAGCAGCAAGATTCTGCTGGGTGCCATCGTTGCAGGTATGATGAGCATTGATATGGGTGGTCCATTCAACAAAGCAGCTTACGTCTTTGGTACAGCTTCGATTGCTTCCGGCAACTACGACATCATGGCAGCAGTTATGATCGGCGGTATGATTCCTCCGCTGGCAATCGCACTGGCAACCACCTTCTTTAAAAAGAAATTCACCGCAGATGAGCGCAAATCCGGTGTTGTCAACTACATCATGGGCCTGTGCTTCATCACCGAGGGCGCTATCCCGTTTGCAGCATCTGACCCGCTGCGTGTCATCCCATCCTGTGTGGTTGGTTCCGCAGTTGCAGGTGGTCTGTCGATGATGTTTGGCTGCACTCTGCGTGCTCCACACGGCGGCATCTTCGTATTCCCTGTTGTAGGCAATGTTTTTGGTTACCTCATCGCTCTGGCAGCAGGCGCTGTTGTCGGCATGCTGATGCTGGGTATCCTGAAAAAGGATAAAGTATCCGAATAAAACAAAGAATATCAAGTAAATCATTGATCACACGGTTCCTTCCCCATTCATACAGGATGGGGAAGGACTGACTGTCAGAAAGGAAATTGTATTATGGTATCTGCAAAAACAAAAGTAATCAACCCAATGGGAATGCACATGCGTCCAGCGCAGCTGTTCATCAAAGAAGTCACTCCATTTGGCTGTGATGTATTCATCAACTTTAACGGCAAGGACATCAACGCAAAAAGTATCATGAACCTGATGGCTGCCTGCATCAAACAGGGCAGCGAGATCGAGATCAAATGCGACGGCGACAACGAGGAAGCTTGCCTGAAGGCAGCAGTTGCGCTGGTTGAGTCCGGCCTGGGCGAATAATCGTTTTTCAAATACAGGGAGGTGTATCCAAGTGTTGCAGGGAGTTGGCGCGTCGGCAGGCATCGGCATTGGTAAGATCGTCTGCATCAGAGAAGAAAGCCTGGACTATTCCAAAGTGGTGTATCAGGGCAAAGAACAGGAACAGGC
>NZ_CALXIN010000085.1 GCF_944388365.1 uncultured Negativibacillus sp.
ATGCCGGTCAGCACCGAGGTGTAAACTCCCAGCAGTACCATCACCATCGAGCCGCTGATGCCTGGCATAATCATGCAGGCTGCTGCGACTGTCGCCGACAGTACCAGACGGATAGCGGTGCCTGCTGTCAGAGTGGTGATCAGCGCGCTGCCTTCGTCCGATACATTCTGGAAAAAGGTCATCAGCATCATCACTGCAAAGCAGACCAAAAACGGCAGAATGCTCACCTTTTCGAAGCGTTTCTGGGTTGCACGTTTAAAGATCATCGGGATGCTGCCCAGAATCAGCCCAAGAAAGAAGATATTGGTGGGCATGGTGAAGTCGCGCAGCAAAAATTCGATCAGGTGGCTGAACAGCACGATACCCAAAAGTGCTCCCACACCGATGGGGAACAGATAGATCACCGAATTTTTGAAGTCCTTGCGCAGGTCGGAAACTGCGCCGATCAACTTGTCATAGATGCCTATGACCACTGCCATGGTACCGCCGCTGACCCCTGGGATGATATTTGCCACTCCCACGATCAGGCCTTTGAGCAAACGAGATAAAAAATCCATCACAATGTTCTCCTTTTTATTCAAAACTTGACGTCCTTCTGCAGCACATTGCTGCAGTATTTTGATGATACCACAAAGTACAGTTACAATCAAGCACAGGAAAATGACCGAAAGTGACCGAAAAAGAATCGGGCAAAAGTTTGACAGTTCCTACAAAACAACGGCGGCAATTTCCCAACTTTGCGGATGCAGTTTTAATATTTTGTAAAGTTTATGAAAACAGCCGGAAATTTTACCAAAGTTTGATATTGTTTTGACAATTTAGTTGCGAATTCAACTTGACGCCACACAGACAGATATAGTATAATGAAAGAAGTTTATAAAACTTATACAGAAACATTTCAGAAAAGGAGGAGATTTTATGAATTTAAGACGACTTGTCGCGGTCATGATGACAGCAGCAATCTGTCTGTTGGCAGGATGTACAGCGGATACGGGAACACAGACACAGGACAATACGGGAAGTGCGCAGGTCGTTCGTGTCGGCGTCAGCGGCGATTTTTATCCCTTCTGCTACAAGGAGGACGACCAGCTCAAAGGCTTTGAGATCGACCTGTGGGAGCGCATCGCCGAGGAAAACGGCTGGGAGCTGGAGTATACCGTCTCTGACCTGAGCGGTCTGTTTGGTATGCTGGACACCGACAAGGTGGACGTAGTGGCGCGTGAGGTCTCCTCAGACAATCCAACCAGACAGGAAAAGTATCTGTTTTCCGACGTTTATCTCTATTGTTCCTACAATCTGGTAACCAAGGCGGACAGCCCGCTTAGCACACTGGAGGACTTTAAAGGGACCAAAATCGGCGTCGTCATGGGCGGCGACGGCGAATTAAACCTCAAGAAGCTCAACGAGGAGCAGAATCTGGGCATCGAGATCGTCGGCTACGAGGCGACGCCGGCGATGGACACCGACATCGAGCTGGGCCGTATCGACGGCAGAGTGGCGCCGGTGCTGCAGACCCAGAAGAACATCGACGAGAAAGGGCAGGACTTCAAGATTACCGACAATATCGTATACATCGAGTCGGCAGCCTATCCGTTCCAGAAGGACAATACCGAGCTGGCGGATGCCGTCAACAACACGCTGCAGCAGATGCGCGACAGCGGCGAGCTGAGCGCACTGAGCGAGGAATGGTTCGGCGTGGATGCGACCGTAGATCCACGGGCATAGCAAGGCACAGAACGTTGTGCAAGAAGTGATACGCCAAAAAAGTCTGACTTGGGGGATTTCCTCGAAGTCAGGCTTTTCTTTCATCCTTCTGAGGAAATACAAATTGTATAATATTAGGATAAATTAACAAAAACTGTCCTGAACAGTCATTTTAGAGCGTAAGAGGAGGGCGACGGATGTTTGATGCATCGTTTTTTTGGGGACTGTTTCCAATTATGTTCCGCTATATAGACACAACCCTTGGCATCTCGCTGGCGTCACTGCTGTTGGCGCTGCTGATCGCCTTTATCATCGCGGGAGCCTACTATCTGGAGGTGCCGGTGCTCAAGGAAATCTGCGGTGCATGGGTGTCGATTTTCCGCGGCACGCCGCTGCTTGCCCAGCTGTTCTGGATCTGCTACGGTCTGCCGCAGCTGATCGTTCCGATGCAGAAGCTGAGCACTATGACGCTGATTATCTGGGGTGTCGCCTTCAACGCCTCGTCCTATATGTCCGAGACGCTGCGCGGTGCGCTCTCCTCGGTCAACAAGGGACAGATGGAAGGTTGTCTTGCCTGCGGAATGACCCGCTTTCAGGGATTTTTCCGCATCGTACTGCCGCAGGCAGTGCGGGTAGCGGTACCAGGACTGTCCAACAACTTTGTCGATATCATCAAACAGTCGTCGCTGGCGTTTACACTGGGTGTGACCGAGATCATGGCAGTGGCAAAGATGGAAGGCTCGACCGATTTGAAGTTCCTCGAGTCGTTCACCGCGGTAATGATTGTTTACTGGCTGATCGTGACCTTTTTTAACTATGTGCAGAAGCTGCTGGAAAAATGGCTGTCCAGAATGTATTAACGGCGGGAGGTGAAGAAGATGGAGGAAGTCATGCTCAAGATTACCAACCTGCACAAGGAGTTTAACGGCAATAAGGTGCTGTGCGGCATCGACCTGGAGGTACATCAGGGCGAGGTGGTGGCGGTGATCGGACCGTCGGGCACCGGCAAATCCACCCTGCTGCGCTGTGTCAACTTGCTGGAGATGCCCGACAAAGGGGAAATCAGCATCGGCGGCGTGTCGGTGACTGCTCCAAAGATCGACCGCCGTCAGCAGTATGCACTGCGGTCGATGACCTCGATGGTGTTCCAGCAGTACAACCTCTTCAACAATAAAACGGCGCTGCAAAACATCATGGAGCCGCTGATGCAGGTCAAAAAGATGCCCAAAAAGCAGGCGCAGGAGTCGGCGCGCAGGATTCTCAAAAGTGTGGGACTTTCGGATAAGGAGAATGTCTATCCTTCCAAGCTGTCGGGCGGACAGCAGCAGCGGGTGGGCATCGGACGGGCGATGGCAACCCATCCGCAGGTGATGCTGCTGGATGAGCCCACCAGCTCGCTGGACCCTGAACTGGTAGGCGAGGTGCTGGATGTGGTGCGCAAGCTGGCCAGCCGCCACATGACGATGCTATTGACCACCCATGAGATGGATTTTGCCAAGGGTGTGGCGGACAGGGTGATCTTTCTGTCCGACGGCAGAGTGCTCGAACAGGGTACCCCTGAGCAGATTTTCGACCATCCGCGCAGCCCGAGGCTCAAAACTTTTTTGAGCCACTACCGGCATTGACCACGGAGATCAATAGAAAAGAAATAATCCATGACACAAGGACAAACCTTTTTTGCAGGCAGAACTTTCGCGGAAGTTTTCGCCTGCACTTTCATTTCTTATAAAACTTAACGGTGAAATTTTCCACTATTAACAAAAAAATGAGAACAGATTGACACCGTTGTGTACAGTGTGCTATCATGATGGATGAAAAGAAAAGAATGGTTGTCTGCGTGGTACAATCATAAGATCCACCGGCGGCCGAAAACTGTTTCAGGAGGGAAAACGGATGGAATCCAAGGAGCAATCTCAGGAGCAGGTCAAAGAACGTGCCGACATCACAGAACATCCGAATATTAAAAAGGTAGTTAGCCTGGAGAGCTTTGTGTTCATGGCATGTTTTGCCGTTCTGTTCGGGGTGCTGGGCACCAAGATGGGCGCAATCAACATGCTCAACACCATGATGCAGACAGCCTATCAGCTGCTGATGGATACGGTCTTTTATATTATGGCGATTGCGGTTCTGGCAGGTGCGTTGTCGGGACTGTTCACCGAGTTTGGTGTTGTCGCTATTATCAACAAGATACTTTCTCCGCTGATGAAGCCGCTGTATGATCTGCCTGGTGCCAGCGTTGTCGGTATTCTGGCAACCTATCTGTCGGACAATCCGGCAATTTTGACACTGGCTGACGACCAGGGCTTCCGCAGATACTTTAAGAGATACCAGCTGCCGGCGCTGACCAACATCGGTACCGCCTTCGGTATGGGTCTGATCATCACCTCGTTCATGATCGGTATTACCTCGCCCACCGGCGAAAGCTTTGTTGGTCCGGCGCTGATCGGTAACCTGGGTGCGATTGTGGGCAGTATTGTCAGCGTTCGTCTGATGCTGGTGTTCACAGCTAAAGAATATGGCAAGACCGAGTACTGTGAGGTCGAGGGTATCAACGCCATCATGTACACCGATTACCGCATGGTTCGTCCAGGCAGTGCAGCCTCGCGATTCATGTCGGCGATGCTCGAAGGCGGCAAGTCGGGTGTCGGCATGGGCGTGGCAATCATTCCGGGTGTTGTCATCATCTGTACCTTTGTTATGATGCTGACCAACGGTCCGTCCGAGACAGGCACCTACACCGGCGCAGCCTATGAAGGCATTGCGCTGCTGCCAGCCATCGGCGACAAACTCGACTTTATCCTCAAGCCACTGTTCGGCTTTGCAAGTTCTCAGGGCGTATCGGTGCCGATCACCTCGCTGGGTGCAGCAGGTGCTGCGATCGGTCTGGTGCCAAAACTGGTCAAGGACGGCATGGCTACCGGAAACGACGTCGCTGTCTTTACCGCAATGTGCATGTGCTGGAGCGGCTATTTGAGCACTCACGTTGCAATGATGGACAGTCTGGGTTACAGCAAGATGACCGGCAAGGCGATCATCAGCCACACCATCGGCGGATTGTGCGCCGGCGTTGCAGCTCACTGGCTGTATGTGCTGTTCTCGATGATCGGCTAATAAAACTGCATGAAAAAAAGCTCTCCGAAAGGAGAGCTTTTTTGTTATAGCTTCTGGTTAAAGGTGAGGTATCCATCCTCGAAAAAGCTGTTCTGGAAGGAGACGGTGAGGGTTTTCAGGTTGTTTTCCTGGATGTACTGCGCGGCGCTTTCGTCGGCGAGCAGCTCTTTTTGAAGCTCCTGACACTTATCTTCCAGAGCGGCGGTTCGATCAGCTTTTACCGTTTCATCCAGTAGGTATTCGTCCATTGCGTAGTATTCCACATACAACTCCTGTGTTTCAGGGATTGCGCCAAACTTTTGCAGGACAAGGTCTTTCTTCTGCAAAACAGGACTTTGTTTGCCAAAGTCGTAGGCAATGGTCTGGGCGGCGTATTCGTTTTCGTTCTGCTCTTTATAGATTTCCACATTGACATAAGAAAAGTTTGAGTCAGAAGTATTTGCGATGCCGTATTGATAGTAAACATTGATATGGAGTTTGATCATCAAGGGAGCTGTGTAGGTGCAATTTCGCAGAGCATTTTCGATGGATTCAATCACTTTCGCGCCGGTTTCCACAGGGGTACGGGTATCCTCATCAAGCAGCACAGCATCTATATCGACATATAAGTTTTCCAGCGGCTTGAGGTTTTTTCCTTCGACCAGCGAGAGGGTATCCTTGGTCAGCGAGAGGTCGGTCAGTTCCGCGAGTTTTTCCTCTTTTAAACAGTCGGCGAGGTGCTGCTCCACCATCTGTTCACACGCATCGACGGGCAGCCGCTCCATCGCAGCCTTTAAGTCCATCTGTTCACCGAGAGAAAACTGGCTGTATTCCTCGATGGAAGGGATTTGATCGACCGAAAGATCGGCATACTTTTGGGAATCGTTGGAGTTTTTGGGGGTACAGGCTGCCAAAACGGCACAGAGAAGCAGCAGGGTGGTCAGTTTTTTCAGCATAGTACACACTCCTTTCGTGGAAAGAGAGCAAAGCCCTTATCGTGACGGCTGCGTGAATATTCTATAAGATAAGTGTAGCATGGATTGATAAGATTTTCAAGTGTAAGAGAGAGAAATTGTGGGCTTTTGCAGCCCACACCCGCAGGCATTGTTGCAGGGTAGCCCCTGCAGAAAGGATTATGGGGCTACGCGCCCCATACCCGCGGAAACTTTCTTGTGTGAAGAAAGTTTCACAAAGAGCACACCAAAAACCTCCTGGTTTTTGGAATTCCAGCGAAGGGGGTCAAGTGTGACCCCCTTTGAACCCCATGCTCTTAAGAAAGCTACTACAACGACGAAGGCACTCTACTACCCGAAGTGGCAGCTGCAAAACTTGACATTCTCCTGCTGCCGGAGCAGATAGGGGGAGAGAACTTCGCTTGCGAAGTTCCCGAGGGGAGAATCCCCTAAAAGGTGTTTCCAAAGAGGATACTTCCTCTTTGGCACGCCTTTGATTACTTTCCTCGTGAAAGGAAAGTAATCGCGGGCGCGGGTCGCGTAGACCCGCAATATTCTTGCAGAAAGTTCGGAGAAGGAGTAGCGCTTCTTCTCATGCCTGCGCCTACAAAAGGAACGGTTTCACAGAATGTACGGGCGCAGGCCTAGGGACTACCCTGCAAAAACAAACTCCCGTTCCTTTTGTAGGAACGGGAGTTATAATAGCTATGAGAGCCGCAGCACGCAGATTCCCACCAGACCAGGGCCGGTGTGGACGCCCAGTGCAGGACTGATCTGACCGCGGACAGCGATGAGGCCCTGCGGGATCTTCTTTTTGACCTCGTGGATGAGCGCTTCGGCCTCCTCGGCAGCATCTCCGTGCATCACAGCCAGCATGACCTTCGGACAGCCGTCAGCAAACTTCTGGGCAAGCTCCAGCACCTTTTTGATCGAAGGATTGCGGCCGATGGCTTTGGCAACGGCATAATAGCGGCCCTCCTCGTTGCAGGAGATGACCGGCTTGAGCGAGATGGCAGTGCCGACCATGGCTGCTACCTTGCCGATGCGTCCGCCTTTTTGCAGATATTCCAGCGTCTTTAAGCAGAAAAAGACCTTGCTGTCGCTGATCATTGCTTCAGTTTTGCGGTAGAGGGTGTCCAGATCAAGCTCTTCCTCCTCGAGCAGCTGAGCGGCGCGCACTGCGATGATACCGCTGCCGATCGAGATGTTTTTGGAGTCGATGATCCGGCATTCCAGCTTGCCGTATTCCTCGCAGACCACCCGCAGCATATTGCAGGTGCCGCTCAGACCGCTGGAGATGCAGATGCCCAGCACCTGACGATAGCCCTCGTTATAGATGCGGTCGAGCATCTCGGTGATCTGGTTGCCGTCGGGCAGGGAAGTTTTTGGAATTTCGGTGGGCAGCCGGCGGTAGACCTCTGCTGCGTCGATGGTGACCCCGTCGAGATATTCACCTTCATTAAAGAGGATTTTCAGCGGGATCATGAAAATATGGTATCGTTCCAGCAGTTCCGGCGGCACATCGCTGCCGGAGTCCACCAGGATTGCAATTTTCTGTTCGTTCAATGCAAACCGACTCCTTTGGAAAATGTAGTGTTTAAAACTATATTTTGTGGTCTATGGTAAGATTTTATAACCTAAGCGTCAAAAAGTCAAGAGGAGGTTACCGAGAAGGGAACAAAGTTGCCTTCTCGGTAACCTCCTCTTTTGTTGCAGGGAAGATTTCTGCAAAGGCTTTTTGCAGGAGGGTTCCTGCAAGAACTTTTTTGCAGGTTTACGCAGCCTGCACCGCGATTACTTTCCTTTCACGAGGAAAGACCGCACCTCTGGTTTCCCGCGTTGTCATACTTTTCTGTGTGCGGTCCTGAGAATGGGCTTTGCCCATTCTCCAAACTTTTTGCAAGAACCTTGCGGGCTTACTCAGCCCGCGCCCGAGGTTCCTTTCTTGTCGAAAAGAAAGGAACCAAAGATTCGCCAAAGAGGAAGTGTCCTCTTTGGAAACACCTCTGAGGGGAAGACCGCACCTCTGCTTCCTGCGTTGTCCTGCTTTTTTGTGTGCGGTCCCGAGAATGGGCAAAGCCCATTCTCCGAACTTTTCTGCAGAAAA
>NZ_CALXIN010000086.1 GCF_944388365.1 uncultured Negativibacillus sp.
CAACGCTCCTTCTCATGCCCGCACCATCTAAAGTTAGACTTCGCAGAAAGTCCGAGTGCGGGCCTTTGCAGGGACTACCCTGCATAAAAAAGAGAGGTCGCAGGAAGCGATATTCCTGAAATAAAGAGGTGAGCGGTTGTGAAAATCAAATGCTTTGCTGTCGCACAGGGCCGCGTGCAGGGCGTGGGCTTTCGCTACTTTGTGCTGCGCGCCGCTGCCGCACTCGGCATCGGCGGCTGGGTGCGCAACTGCTGCGACGGCTCGGTCGAAATGTACCTGCATGGAGAACAGGCAGCCGTCGAACAGCTGCTGCAGAAAATCCGCGCGGGAACGATGTGGATTCAGGTCGATTCGCTCGATGTTCGGCGGGTCGGCGATGACCAGTTTCCCGATGAATCGGAATTTTCTGTCAAATATTAGCAAAGATTTTAAGAAAAGCAGGGTAAAATTTTCGCTTTATCTGTCGCAGACAAACTACCAACCGGCTTCGGATTATGGTATAATGGGTTCAAACGAATCCCCTCTGGGGCAGCAAAACAAAATAGAGATAGAGAAAAGTTTTTAGGAGTGTGAAGTATGTCAGTTTACAGAGTCTATGTTGAAAAGAAGGAGCCGTTTGCTGTTGAAGCACAGGGCGTCCTTTCGGATATCCACAACTCGCTGGGCATCCAGAGTGCCAGCTCGGTGCGTATCCTCAACCGTTATGATGTCGAGGACATCTCCGAGGAGGATTTTGCGCTTGCAAAACAGACCATCTTCTCCGAACCACAGGTGGACAATGTCTATGATGCCCTGCCTGCGCTGGCAGCGGAGCAAAAGGTATTTGCCGTCCAGTTCCTGCCAGGTCAGTTTGACCAGCGTGCAGATTCCGCCGCTCAGTGTATCCAGCTGGCCACCCAGCACGACCGTCCGACCGTCGCTTCCGCCAAGGTCTATGTCATCGACGGCGTCAGCGACGCAGAGCTTGCCCGCATCAAGGCGCACCTGATCAACCCTGTCGAGTCGATGGAAGCATCCCTCGAGCAGGCAGAAACCCTGCACACTCCGTTTGATGTTCCGGCTGATGTCGCTGTCCTCGAAGGCTTCTGCGAGCTGGACGAGCAGGGACTCAAGGACTTTATCAATCACTACGGTCTGGCAATGGATCTGGGCGATATCACTTTCTGCCAGAAATACTTTAAAGAAACCGAAAAACGTACTCCGACCATCACCGAGATCCGCATGATCGACACCTACTGGTCGGATCACTGCCGCCACACCACCTTCTCCACCCAGATTGAGGACGTGGAAATCGAGAGCGACTACATCAAAAACGCTTACAACGAGTACCTCGAACTGAGAAAGACCGTTCATGCCGGCAAAAACAAACCGATGACCCTGATGGATCTGGCAACCATCGGCGCAAAAGCCCTCAAGAAACAGGGCCTGCTCAAAGACCTCGACGAGTCCGAGGAGATCAACGCCTGCTCTGTCAAGATCAAGGTTGATGTCGACGGAGAAGAACAGGATTGGCTGCTGCAGTTTAAAAATGAAACCCACAACCATCCGACCGAGATCGAACCATTTGGCGGCGCAGCTACCTGTCTGGGCGGCGCGATCCGTGACCCGCTGTCCGGCCGCGCTTATGTTTATCAGGCAATGCGTGTCACCGGCGCAGGCGACCCGCTGACTCCATTTGAGGACACCATCAAGGGCAAACTTCCACAGAAGAAGATCGTCACCACAGCAGCAGCCGGTTACAGCTCCTACGGCAACCAGATCGGTCTGGCAACCGGACAGGTACATGAGCTGTACCACCCAGGCTACGTTGCAAAACGTATGGAGGTCGGCGCAGTTGTCGGTGCAGTTCCGGCGGCAAACGTTGTCCGTGAGGAACCGATGCCAGGCGACGTCATCATCCTGCTGGGCGGCAAGACCGGACGCGACGGCTGCGGCGGTGCAACCGGTTCGTCCAAATCCCACAACGTAGAATCCCTCTCCAGCTGCGGCGCCGAGGTTCAGAAGGGCAACCCACCGGAGGAAAGAAAGATTCAGCGTCTGTTCCGCGACGGCGAGGTCACCCGTATGATCAAACGCTGCAACGACTTTGGTGCAGGCGGTGTATCGGTTGCCATCGGTGAGCTGGCAGACGGACTGAAGATCAACCTCGACCTCGTGCCGAAGAAGTACGACGGTCTGGACGGCACCGAGCTTGCCATCAGCGAATCTCAGGAGCGTATGGCAGTCGTTGTCGCAAAGGAAAACGTAGAAAAATTCATGGCAGCTGCCGACAAGGAAAACCTGCTGGCAACCGTCGTCGCAGAGGTCACCGAGGACCCAAGACTGGTGATGTTCTGGCGCGGCAAACAGATCGTCGATCTGTCCAGAGCTTTCTTAAATTCCAACGGCGCTCCAAAATATACAAAAGTTATCGTAAAATCCGCACAGGAAAACCAGTGCAAGTGCTGCTGCGGCAAGGGCGTTTCGCTGCATGACCGCTTTGCAAAGGTTGTGGGCGACCTCAACGTCTGCTCCCAGAAGGGTCTGAGCGAGCGTTTTGACTCGACCATCGGTGCAAACACCGTCGTCATGCCATTCGGCGGCGAAAGACAGCTGACACCGGCACAGGCAATGGTTGCAAAGATTCCGGTTCGCTTTGGTGAAACCGATACCTGCTCGATCATGGCATGGGGCTTTAACCCATATATTTCCGAGCAGAACCCATACAAGGGCGCAATGCTGGCAGTCATCGAGTCGATTGCAAAGGTCATCGCTGCAGGCGGCTCGAGAGAAAAATGCTGGCTGAGCTTCCAGGAATACTTTGAGAAGATCGGCTCCGATGCAGAAAAATGGGGCAAACCGTTCCAGGCACTGCTGGGCGCACTCAAGGCACAGCTCGAACTTTCCTGCGGCGCTATCGGCGGTAAAGACTCGATGTCCGGTTCGTTCGAGGACATCCATGTTCCACCGACACTCATCTCCTTTGCAGTATCGGTCGGCAAGGCAAGCAAGACCGTCACCGACGAGTTTAAGGCAGCAGGCGACAACGTCTACCTGCTGGCACCGGAGTATGACGAGAACGGTCTGCCGGTCTTTGAGAGTGTCCGCAAGGTATTCGACCAGATGCAGAGCCTGATCGCTTCCGGCAAGGTCAAAGCAGTCAGCACCCTCGGCTTTAAAGGTCTGGGCGAAGCACTGTTCAAGATGGGACTGGGCAACCGCATCGGTTTTGCTGCTCCTGAAAAGATGCACCACCTGTTTAAACCATGCTACGGCGCATTTGTCTTTGAGACAGCCGAGGAAGTTGCAACCGATGCAAAACTCATCGGCCATACCACCAAGGAATACACCATCACCATCGGCGACGAAGTGATCGACCTTGACGAGATGGAAAAGATCTGGGAGGCAAAACTCGAGCCGGTTTACCCACGCATCACCAAGACTCCAAAGATCATTGTTCCTACCTACAATTACGAGTGCAGCGAGCACAGCCATGCAGCTGTCAAGGTTGCACAGCCACAGGTACTGATTCCGGTATTCCCAGGCACCAACTGTGAATACGACACTGCCCGCGCATTTGAGCGTGCCGGTGCAAAGGCGAACATCGTTGTTATCCGCAACAAGACCTCCGAGCAGATCGCCGAGTCGGTTGCAGTGATGAAAGAGATGATCGAAAAGACCCAGATTATCGCCATCCCAGGCGGCTTCTCGGGCGGCGACGAACCGGAAGGCTCGGCAAAATTCATCACCTCCTTCTTCCGCAACCCACAGATCACCGAGGCAGTCATGGAGCTGTTAAAGAACCGTGACGGTCTGATGTGCGGTATCTGTAACGGCTTCCAGGCACTGGTCAAACTGGGACTGGTTCCATTCGGCGAGATCATCACCACCGACGACACCTGCCCGACCCTGACCTACAACCTGATTAACCGTCACCAGTCCGGTCTGGTACAGACCAGAATCGCTTCCAACAAGTCCCCATGGCTGATGCACACCAAGGTTGGCGACATTCACACCATCGCCATTTCCCACGGTGAAGGCCGCTTTGTTGCCAGCGAGGAACTGGTCAAGAAGATGGCAGAAAACGGACAGATTGCGACCCAGTACGTCGATCTCAGTGGCAATCCGACACTGGACTACCGCTTCAATCCAAACGGCTCGGTGGATGCAATCGAAGGCATCACCTCTCCGGACGGCAGAGTCTTCGGCAAGATGGGTCACAGCGAGCGTTACACCGCAGACCTCTATCGCAACGTCGAAGGCAACAAGGATCAGAAGATGTTTGCCGGCGCTGTCGACTACTTCAGAGACTAAAACGAATACACCATACAGAAAAGTCTGCCCTAGCAAGAGGGCGGACTTTTTTGTATGGTGAAGGAGGACAGTGCGCTTACTGCCGATATGCAGTCGGGGTTTCAAAAGGGGCGTAGCCCCTTTCGCTGGAATTCCAAAAACCAGGAGGTTTTTGGTGTGCTCTTTGTGAAACTTTCTTCACACAAGAAAGTTTCCGCGGGTGCGGGTCGCGTAGACCCGCAAATCGGCTTTGCAAGGTAGCTCCTGCAAGACTCTTTTCGCAGGGAGGCTCCCCGCCCCTGCACCCCGGGGTTCCTTTCTTCTCGAAAAGAAAGGAACCAAAGATTCGCCAAAGAGGAGGTATCCTCTTTGGAAACACCTCTGAGGGGCAAGACCGCACCTCTGCTTCCTGCGTTGTCCTACTTTTTTGTGTGCGGTCCCGAGAATGAAACAAGTTTCATTCTCCGAACTTTTTCACAATAAAGATACCCCTCGGGAACTTCGCAAAGCGAAGTTCTCTCCCCCTGACTGCTCCGTCAGCAGGAGGATGTCAGGTATTGCACCTGCTACTTCGGGTAGCAGAATCCCTTCGTCGAGTGCAGTTACTGCCGATATGTGGGGTTTCAAAAGGGGTCATGCTTGACCCCTTTCGTGAAGTTTTTCAAACTTCCAGAGGTCAAGGAACCAGGAGGTTCCTTGCGCGCCTTTCGTCCATTTCCTCGCGACAGGAAATGGACCGCGGGTGCGGGCCGCGTAGGCCCGCAAGGTTCATGCAGAAACCCTCCTGCGAAAAAAGGTTCATGCAGGGACTACCCTGCGAAAAAGAGGTCATGCAGGAACCCTCCTGCAAAAAAAGCTCCCGCAGGGACCTTCCTGCGACAAAAGATTATGAAGGAAAAGAGCATTTGCCTCCCTGAATTTGTTCAAGTTGCAGAAAAGTAAAAAAACTGCATAAATAGGCGAAAAAATCGCCGGACAAGTGTTGACAAAAACGCCGCGGGATACTATAATAATTCCTGTTACGGACTGATTCGGAGGGATAAGTCTGTCCTAGAAAGGTCGGCTTCTGGCGGAGCTGACGGGATCAGTTTGTGCTGCAGCAGGACCGAAGCAAAGCTGCTGCAGAGTTGTATTGGGAAAGGAAGTTACTATGCAGCTTGACCTGAAAAAATTGTTCGATGGCGCAGAACAGACCCTGCCGTTTGAGCAGACGCTGGATCTGAGCGAGATAGAGCAGTGGGGAGACCGCCCTTTTGGGTCGCCGGTCATTATCCGCGGTCAGGCAGAAAATCGTGCGGGCATCGTTACGGTGCGCTTTACCGCCGATTATACCCTTTCCGCAAGTTGTGCCAGATGTCTTGCTCCGGTGAAGCAGGAAAAACATCAGGAGTTTTTCCACACCATTGTCAAACAGCTTCACCAGCAACAGGACGATGATTACATCGTCTGCGAAAACGGCGTTCTGGACCTGGATGAACTTGCACAGGACGACATACTTCTTGAGCTACCAATCAGGATGCTGTGTTCGGAGGACTGCAAGGGTCTGTGTCCGATCTGCGGCTGTAATCTCAATGAGAAACAGTGCGATTGTCAGGAGCCCGAATGGAATCCGCGCCGTGTCAAAGCATTTGACAACTTGGAATGGCCTGAGGATTAAGGCCAAAACCCTTTTTAACGTTGAACAATTTACGATAATCATTTTAAGGAGATGCAATCATGGCAGTACCGAAGAGAAAAGTATCCAGAGCACGCAGAGACAAAAGACGTTCCAATGTATGGAAACTCGACACACCAGCATTTTCCATCTGCCCACAGTGCGGTGAGCTGAAAGCTCCTCACAAAGTATGCGGCCACTGCGGCTACTACAAAGGCAGAGAAGTTATCAAAATGGACTAATTCCTCCATCTTGGGGAACCATTTGAACTGAGAAAACAAAGGGCAGTGAGGGGGCGGCGTTTCCCTTGCTGCTCTTTTTTGTGCAGAAAAGAAAGGGGCAACAGATGGCAGTAAGAATCACCAGCGTGGAGCCTGGAAGCCCTGCGCGCCGTGCAAGAATCCACAAGGGAGATACCCTCATCAGCATCAACGGCAATGCGATCACCGACGTGCTGGACTATCGGTTCTATATGACCGATGAGCACCTGGAGATCCTTTTGTGCGACGAAAACAAAAAGCTGCGCACCGCCGTGGTGGACAAGGACGAATATGACGACCTGGGACTGGTGTTTGAAACCTACCTGATGGACAAACAGATGGGCTGCAAAAACAAGTGCATCTTCTGCTTTGTGGATCAGACCCCCAAGGGAATGCGCCAGAGCCTCTACTTTAAAGACGACGACACAAGAATGTCCTTCCTGTTTGGTAACTACACCACCTTGACAAACCTCAAGGAGGACGACATCCGCCGCATCATCAAGATGCACATCAGCCCGATCAACATCTCGGTGCATACCATGAACCCAGAGCTGCGGGTAAAGATGATGAAGAACCCCTTTGCAGGCAAGGCGCTGGATTTTGTCAGGATGCTGACCGAGGGCGGCATCAAGATCAACACCCAGATGGTGCTGTGCCCTGGCTATAACGACGGAGCAGAGCTGGAATACAGCCTGTCCGAGCTGGCAAAACTGGGAGAGAATGTCCAGAGCATCGCCGTCGTGCCGGTGGGACTGACCTGCCATCGCGAAGGCTTGGAGCCGCTGCGCTCCTTCACCGCCGACAAGGCGCGCGAAGTCGTCGACACGCTGGAGCGCTGGGGCGATCGCTTTTTGCAGCAGTACGGTGCACGGGTGGCATACGCTTCGGATGAGTTCTATCTGCTGGCGGGCAGACCGTTCCCGTCATACGAATTTTACGAAGAGTTTGCCCAGCTGGAAAACGGCGTGGGCATGATGACGCTGATGCAGCACGACTTTGCTCTGGCTTTGGAGCAGGAGGACCGCACGCCTGCGCCGCGCAAGGTGACCATCGCCACCGGCAAGCTGGCCTATCCGATGATGCAGGATTTTGCACAGCGGGTAGTGGAAAAGTTCCCGCAGGTACAGGTGCAGGTGAAAAAGATCGTCAACGACTTTTTCGGTCACACCATCACGGTAGCAGGACTGGTGACTGGACAGGATCTGCTGGGGCAGCTGGACGGCGTGGAGCTGGGCGACGCGCTGCTGATTCCGGCGAACATGCTGCGGCACGAGCAGGACAAGTTTTTGGACGATGTGACCATCGAGCAGGTGCGGGAG
>NZ_CALXIN010000087.1 GCF_944388365.1 uncultured Negativibacillus sp.
ATAGAGGATGCTGCCTTCGGTGGGCAGGTCAAGTCCTGCCAGCAGCGACAGAAAGGTGGTCTTTCCGCAGCCACTCTTGCCGACGATGGCGTAGAACTTTCCGTCCTCGAAATCGAAGTTGATGCCTTTGACGGCGTGTACCTTCTGGTACTTGCTCTGATAGATGTAATGCACATTTTGTGCCTGTAACATTCCCATATCCTCACTCCTTATCCCGCAGAATATCCATAACATTGACGCGGACCGTCAGCATGACCGCTACCGCCGCGCCCAAGGTGTAGCAGAGTAAAATCACAGCGCAGATGCTAAGCTGGAAGCTGCTTTTCTCCATCATTCCCACTGCCGCTGCACCAAGCAGCACACCTATCAGGCAGAGCACAAACTGCTCACACAGGGCTTTCAGGGTAATCTGTGCCCTGCTTTCGCCCAGCATCCGCATAACGGCATATTCCGGCTTGCGGCCGCGCGCCAGCAGGAAGCTCAGAAAAAATCCGATGGCGGCAATCATCACAAAGAAAAAGATGTACAGTCCCTCGAGCAGCGCAAGATTGCTTTCGATGGGAGCAACCGTTCCTTTTAAAATGCGGTCGTCGAGTGCAACGCGGATGCCCGCGCTTCCAGACAGACCCTGTTCCACCAGATAGTCCTTCAGTTCCTCCAACCGGTGATTGTCCTTGACGGTAAACACAAAGCTGCGCAGTGTAAACGGCCAGACCATGCCGTCTCCCATCTGCTGATGTGCCGTGGTGGCGGCAGAGCAAAGCTCCTCACTGGTCGCAATGGGCATCACCGCTTTGAAGGCGGTGATGTTGCCGTGATAGGTCGCCGCCACCTTCAGGCGGAAGATGCCGCACATCTCGGAAAGGTCGTCCATGGTGACCGATGCAAAAAACGGGATAGTGTCCCCTGGCTGATAGCCAAATTCATCGGAGATGATGCAGATGCGCTCCTTCCCTTCCAGGCAGCTTTCATCGTAGCCGTCCAGCCAGGTTATCTTGTCCTGGATGCGCACCAGCTGGTCACAGGATGCAAATCTGTCATAGGCGTACATCCATCCGTTTTCTCCTCGCACCTCCTCCTGCTGGAGCAGCTTCTGCATCGCCCGCAGGTTTTGGTCATCATCGGCGTCCTTGCCCGCCTGCGCTTCCAGCTGGTCTTTAGGATAAAGTTTGAACTGAAAATAGTGATAGGCGCTGCTTTCACTGAAATAGCCGCTGTTGACCAGCGTTTTCCACTGTTCCCTAGGGATGACCGGCTCCTCGTAGCTTTCTGCGTTGAGAATCCAGCCGGTTACCTCGATGCTCTCGTAGGCTTCCTTGAGCCTTGCTCTGGTGCTGTCGATAAAGCCAGGATAGAGCAGCAAAAAGACGGTGGCTGCCATGGCAAACAGCAGAACCAACAGGCAGGCTGCTTTTCTTCTGCCTGCCATCCTCCACAGATAGGACAGTCCTTTCATCCTCTCGCCTCCTTACGCTTTGCTCTTGGGCAGCAATTCCCGCGGCTCTTTGTTGATGTCCGCAGACACAAAGCCCAGCAGAAACAGCGGAAACAGCAGCACCGAACCGCACGCTCCCAGCGTCAGCATCGGATCAGCGGTGACAACGACGCTCTCCTGCTCCTCCTGCGCCGGCAGCACATAGGCCTGAAACAGGCTGTCCCGCTCGCTGTGTGAAACGTTTTCTTCCATGATGTCGCTGCCGATTGCCTGCGCTACTCCGTAGCCGACACTTCCTCCCACTGCCGCACCGATGCCGCAGAGAAGAAGCGCACAAACCAACACCGCCGCGACCGCCTGTTTCTTGGTGCCGCCCAGCAGCCGGAAGATTCCCACCGTCTGCCGCTGGTTCTGCCAGAAAAAATAGGCGATCAGGATGCTGGTAATCAACAGCAGCGCTGTGGACAACACCACCAACAGCTTTGCGGTGCTGTTCATCGCCCGCAGACCTGGCTCCACCAGACTGTATCCCTGATCGTAGAAGGTAAATTTCGGCGTAAACTGGCCCTCCTGTTCGGTGGTAATGCCTTTTGCCTCCATGTCATCGAGGAAGGCGTCGATCGAGCCGTTTTGAATCTTTACCGAGAACAGCGAGCTGTGAACATAGCGCTCCTCCACTGGGATTACCGCAGGGACCGATTTCTCAGGAAGATAGATGTTGAAGGTGCTCATATCCAGCGTATTTGGAGAGATGCCGGAATTTCCCGTGACAGGATTCTTCGCGTAGAATCCGACGATCTCATACTCGCCTTGGTGGATAAACTCCCTGGTGTCGCTGTCCCAAAGCGGCTGGGAATAATCGTACTGCTGTGCGGGCTGATAGAAGGTCTCAAACAGGTGGATGTTTAGTTTATCCCCGATTTCCCAGTTCTGGAAATTGGCCATTTCCTCACTCACCATGCAGACCTTCGCGCCGGACAAATATTCCTCCGAAGTGATCATCCGGCCTTCGCTGAGCGAGGCGCCGCCGATATGATAGGCAGGAACCGAGGTGATGTCGTTTGTCAGCTGCACCTGATAGACATAGTTTTGAATCTTGAGGTCCTCCCAGGTTTTGTCGTAATAGGATTGAAGCTTAGGATCATTCTGCACATCCTCCCAGCGCTGGAGCGGAAAAGGCGATCCCATGGCATATCCATCGTCATAGGTCAGATATTCCTGGTCCTTGTCGTAGGCGACATGGAAATTTCCGTAGTCTGTCCACGGATAGCACAGGTTAAAATCCACGATCTCATCCGTTTTGTAGCCTTTTTTGTCCTCCTTGCAGACTTCCAGTATCCCTTCCTCCTGCGCACTCCAGGTCCAGTTCGCACCAGGCCAGAGGCAGGCGACATACTCCACGTCTGGATAAAGAGTCAGGGCGGTCGTCTCATCGCTGCGGTTGACCTGTTTGATCTGGTCGGCGTATCCTGCAACTTCCTTTGGCGTCAGGAAGCAGTGAAAGCGGAACGTGTCCTGATAGCGAAAACATCCTGCCGCATCATCCAGTATCTCCAACTTGATAAGAGGTTGTTGTATTTCGACTAGGGATAAGGTAATCGGTGTCTGACCTATGAGCCGAAAACGAACCAGCTGTCCCGAGGCTCTCGGCACATACATCCCATCGTCCGTCACACCTCTTAAAGCGGGTCTGTCCTCAATATAGGCGCCGTACTGGGTCCGGAGATCCCAGCTTTCCACCGATTCACTGCCGATGATCTGGCTGATATCGTAGCCTTTGACCGCCGCCGCTTTGTAGCCGACGTGGGTTTGGCTGTTTTCCTCCACGAGATTGCCGTATTGGTCGATATCTCCGTACAGCTCGGTCACTGCCAGCGTGGAGTAGGTTTCCTCCGCCTTTTGCAGATTGCCGGTGCTATTGTGATAGAGGTTTAGACTGGTTACGAAAAAGGCTGTCGCCACAATCAGCAAAAGAAGGTAGAAAACCGTCTTTTTGCTGCGCTTTAGCTGTTCAATGAAAATCTTTCGGTGCATGGCGCACCTCCTCCCACATCATAAATGGTTATTATCTACAACTTTACACAACACCGGATTACCGGTCAAGTGGGTTTTTATCTTTTCTACATTATGTTGTAGAACAGCAGTTGTTTTTATTCTAATCGCACATATTAGCAGCATAAACGCACAAGGACCTCCTTCCTTTCGGAAAGAGGTCCTTGTGCCTTTGTGTTTTCTATGGATGATCTAAAAGGTGGTTGCATCTCTAAAGCCGGATGGTAAAGCTTGTTTGCTATGCGGCTGTTTTAGTTTCCTGAGGATAAGATACTATCCTTTTACAGGAATGATGATCCTTGTTTTAAAGCAGTTATCATTAAATTCCAGTTCCATATCCCCGTCATATTTCTTTACGGTATCCCGAACGTTGGACAGCCCGATGCCAAAGTGTCCCTGCTTATTGGAGCGCAGTCTTCCGTTCTGCGCATCGGGTCTGTCTGCTGCGCTGTTTTCCAGCCGAATAATCAGCATTTTCTTATACTGATGAATAAATAACTCTATTTTCCGTTCCCCTGCTTTGATCTGCTGACATGCTTCGATGGCATTATCCAAAATATTGCCCAGAATGATGACCCAATCCAGGTCACTGATAAAGTCAAAGCACATATCCTGCACCTCTGCACGGAAAAGGATGTTGTATTCCTCCGTCTTTTGAATCTTACTGTTGAGCAGCAGCGTGATGATTTTGCTGTTGGTCTGAAATACATGGCTACTTTTATCAATACTTTCGATGACTTCCTTGATATATTCCTTTGTATTTGGACTTTCAGACATACAAAACCCTTCTATCGCCAGAATATGATTTTTCATATCATGCAGTATTTTTCTGGATTTTTCATACTGCTCCTGAAGCTGCTGGAGGTGTTGATATTCCAGCGCATCCTTTTGTTTGGACAGCATCAATTCCTCGTTCAGCTGTTCCTTGAGCTGAAGAAGATGATACAGATAGATTCCAAGAAGGTCGAACACCAGAAAAAAGAACAGTGTCAGCGACAAAACTTCCAGATTTGCCGCTCTCTTCTCCGCCAGAAAGATTCCATAGAGCAGGATGATCAGCTCCATTAAAAAGGCAAGAAAAAAGATGGTGTTGATATTCCATCTACTTTTCTGAAATTGGTTGCGATTGATATATCCAACGATGAGTCTGACCGTCACGATGATGAGAACGCTGCTGACCGCCGCCATGCAAAGCCGAAAGAACCCTGTTTGGAGCGTCTGCTGCGTTCCGAGCTTAGAGAACAGCGACACAATCGGTATCGAGCTGACATCCATGATGACCAGATACAGATAAAAAAAGGCGGTATAAATGAGCTTATTTTGATATTGCTGGTAAAAGCCGGAGATCAGCAGCATTGTACTAAACCCGAATCCGGTCATCCAGACCGTATTCTTATGTAAAGAGATAATCAGAATATATCCCAAAGCAAACAGTGTCCACAGCAGAAAATAGATTCTCGTCGGATGCTGTTCCTTGCGTCCGTATACCTTTTCCATAAAGTAACAGGAGGCTCCCGTCACGGTAAATACTGGCAGGACGGTGGAAATCAGGGTTGTAAAAAAAAGGATACCAATCCCATCCTCTCTATCAAATCATATAGTAAGTATCTTCCAGAAAATCATAATATTTCTTCTTAAATGCGACTGTTCTTTTTTGCGAGATCGGGATCAGGTCTCCGTTGTCGATGAAGATATCGTAGCCCTTGAGAAAATCAATGTGCAGGAAGTTCACCAGAAAGCTTTGGTGCGGACAGGCAAAGATGGACTGATCTATCTTTTTATACGTTTCCTCGATGGTTCCTTTGAACACATATTTTCCATCCTTGCAAACCATCCTGACCTTTCTCTCATAGGTTTCAAAATAGTAAATATCTTCGATTGCCACATGCTTCACACCCTGTTGGGTCATGATACTGAAGCGGTCACGAGGCGGCTTCTTTTCCAGATATTTTAGCGCTTCATCCAGGATGCTGCGGATGCTGGCTTCATTCACCGGCTTTGTGATATAGCCAAAGGCATGTACAGAAAAAGCCTTTTGTGCATATTGGGCATAATTTGTGACATAGATGATCTGTCCCCAGCTTGATTTCTCCCGAAATGCCCTCGCCACTTCAATCCCGTCATATTGGGGCATCTCAATATCCAGAAACATAATATCAAAAGCCGGCATGGCTTCTATCAATTTTTGGGAGTCATCATATTGCTGAATCAGGACGGGAATCTCTTTTTGATGAAAGTAGTGCTCTACGATTTGAAACAGCGCATCATTTAACTCACAACAATCATCACAAATGATTACAGAAAGCATAAAGGGGGTCCTCACTTTGGTTAAAACTATTCTCTAAAAATGATCTATCCATTCCCAATCACCGTTAAAGACATTATTCCGCCACATTCTCGATATACCTCCAGCTGTCGGAACCTGTCTTTTGAATGGTCAATCGCTGTTTGGAGGAAACGCTCTCGTTATAGTCGTAAACATCATAATGAAGGACCAGCAGATCTCCGTCCTCCTCTGCACCGGTAATCGTATAATAAGGAAGGAAACCGCCTCTGCCCTGCGGAATCAGGTATCCGTTTACCTCGGAGGAATAGGATGGACTTGTCTGGAGCTGTTCTTTGGGCATCCCATAGTATTGTTCGATGGTTTGCTCTACTTCCTCCGCCTTGTAATAATACATTCCATCGCTGCCCTGTATCGTCTCCGGTTCGCTTTCGCCAAAAATCGAGAGAACAATATGGCACCAGTTATACAGAATTTCAGGAGCACATTCCTGAAGGAACGGCTTTTCGGCAGAAAACGGTTTGTCCAGAATATAGGCGTATTTCAAAGGATTGACAAACGATTCGTAGGCAGATAAATCCTGCTGCTCTGTTTCTTCCTTTTTATTATCTGCTTGCTTTGTATCGTCCGGCGTATCCTCTTCCTCGGTTTTGGCAGAATCCGAGCCGGTCTGATCGGATTGCTCTGTGTTCTGCGGCTGCTCGTTTGTTTCCTGCTGCGATTGGTCGGAAGGTGTTTCTGTTTTTGCAGAGATTTCTTCTGAAGCATCTTTGTCCAGAGAGCCTTCGTCCTCTCCACTCTCCTCCTCGATGCGCTGTTCCTGCACGGTGCTGTTTTCTCCGGCGCTGTGCTCTACCTTTGGCATCTCCGTTTGACGTGTGCAGGATGTAAAACCAAACAGCATATTGGCCGCCAAAAAGAATACCACCATCTTTTTAAACTTCATATAGATTCCTCCTCTTCCCTTTATTATACTCCTTCCTTTACAAAAGAAAAAGGCGGTCGCAGAACTTACATCATTTTTGAAAAAAATACAGGCGAATGTTGGGGCATCTTCTGTTCTGCTTTTGTCTGATTTTACGAACCTCTTTGCCATCTGACAGCAGGTCAGCAGGCTTTTTTCTGGCTATGATTGCAGGCACCGCGACCAGTGCAGGCCGCTGATGGTTAGCTAAAAACAGGAAGGCCCGTACAGCATCGCCGTCCTCCCACGCGCTGTACTATGACAGCAGAACGAGCAGCCGCATTTTACGGCTGCTCGTTTTCATATGCATCCAATATGTTTACTGGGCTGGAAGCGGGCTTTGGCTTAGTCCCTCAAACAGAGATCCGAAATCTTCTGCAAAACTTTCCGGCAGGACATAGCGGCCGTCCCCTATCATTGCAATCTCCAAAGATGGGATGACATACAGATGATAGATTGTGCCATCATTCAGGCTGAAAAACAGCTGGTAAGATTGGCCTTCGTTTTGTGCTTTGGCAATCTGCTGATAGTCTTCATCGCTCAGCTGTGCCGGCATGGATTGGGCGAGTGTATCAATCAATGCTTCGATCTCTGAGCTTGGGAAGTCTGCCAGCATCTGTGCGCCCGCATGGTCATAAATCGAAACCTCATTGATCGTTTCAGGGAAACGGGCTGCCTTAAAATGCTCCGCAACGTCCATCGGTGTGTTATCTGTCAGTCCGTCAGCC
>NZ_CALXIN010000088.1 GCF_944388365.1 uncultured Negativibacillus sp.
GAACCGCGGGACTCCTCTCCTTCCACCGAAAAGAGGATGCAGGGCTTGGCATATTCCTCCACCAGACGGGCAGCGGCGATGCCGATGACGCCGTGGTGCCATCCTTTTCCGTACAGGATGATGACGCGGTCGTTTAAGATTTCAGGGTAACTGAGGATCTTGTGTTTAATCTCGCGGTAGATCTGTTCCACCAGCTCCTTGCGCTGTTCGTTGAGGGCATTGATCTGCTGGGCAATCTCCAGAGCCTTACCGGAGCGGTCGCTCAGCAGCAGTTCCATGGCAAGGTCCGCCTGTCCCAGTCTGCCCGCCGCATTGATGCGCGGCGCCAGTCCAAAGGCGATGCTGGTCGAGTCGAGCTTTCTGCCGGAAAGTCCCGCCACCTCGATGAGCGCCTGTACGCCCACCTGCTGACCCATGGCGATGCACTCCAGTCCCTTCTGGACGATGGCGCGGTTTTCGCCGGTCAGCTCGACTACATCCGCTACGGTGGCGATGGCGGCAAGCTCTCCAAAGTGCCAGATCATCTCCTCACCGGTCGGGTCGTCCTCCATCGCGCAGATCAGCTTGAAGGCAAGTCCTGCTCCGCACAGATAGGGAAACGGATAGGTGCAGTCGGCACGGTGCGGATCGACCACCGCACAGGCCTTTGGCAGCTCGGGACGAGGCTGATGGTGGTCAATAACGATCAGGTCCATCCCAAGTGTTGCAGCGTATTCTGCCTCCTCCAAGGCGGCGATGCCGTTGTCCACCGTGACGATCAGATCGACCTGCTGCTCCTTTAAAAAGTCGATGGCTTTGCAGTTTAAGCCGTAGCCTTCGCTGTCGCGGTCAGGGATATAGTAGATGACCCGCGCTCCCAGATCTTCCAGATAGGTATAGAGCATGGCGGTAGCGGTGATGCCGTCGCAGTCGTAGTCTCCGTAAACGGCGATGGTCTCCTCCTCCTGTACCGCCCGACTCAGCCGCTCGACGGCCTTGTCCATATCCTTCATCAGAAACGGGTCGTGCAGTCTTGCTTGCGCAGCAGTACCGACACAGGCCATCGCCTGTTCGATGTCGGTCACGCCGCGTCCATCCAGGATCTGTGCCGCAATCTGTGGCATCCCCGTTTGCTGTATTAAATTGTTCACTCGTTCGGGGTCTGCCTGCGGCAGCTTCCATTTTCTAAAAACCAAGACTGATTCCTCCGCGTTTCCATAATTCTATCAGGAGATACTTTAACTAGTATATTTTATCATTTTTTTACCTGATATTCAATCATCATTTAGCAAAAATCGCAAAAGAAAGGCGGCTCCAACCTGAAAAAGTTGGGCCGCACTCCATTTTTATGCGTTCTGATCGTCGCATCCGTCCCGATATTCGCCAAGTCTTGGCGGGAAAAAGTCCTCCATCGGGAACTGGATTTTTTTGAACATCTCGCACGGGTCGCCGGTGGAATACTCGCTTTCCTTGTCGGGGATACAGAAGTCGTAGGCCGGCACCATCATCTGCACCTTGCGCTGCAGCTGAACGATGGTGAACAGACCCAGGGTGATGTAGACCTCCTTGCTGACCTCGACATTCTGGAAGCTGCCGCCGACCTGGGTGCAGATCTGGGCAGGGATGACCGAGCAAGGGCAGCAGCACTTTTTCGCCGGACATTCCACATACCGGCACGCAAGACAGATTGGGTCGACAATCTGAACCACTGCGTTTGGCATGGCGGTCATCTGCTCGGTGTTGCAGCAGCCTGTGTGGGAAGAAAAGACTCTGGCGTTTGCCTCGCTTCCGTACAGGATAACTTTCTTGGAGAAGTAGGAAATGCCGCAGCAGTTGACTGCCGGCGTTCCAGGAGATAAGTACACAGACAGCTCTACCAGGAAGTAGAAGGTCATATCTACCGAGTAGAAGCCTTTGTTAAACGGCACGCTTTCGACATCGACACAGACGTTTAATACCTTGACCTTTTTGCACTTGATGCTGGCCGCCTTGTCGATGATCGGCTGTGTTTTATCGCTGAAGAACACCTGAAGATCCTCCAGACAATCCTTGTCGCTGCAGGAATCGTAGATGCGTTCCGCGTCGATGCACACAGCTTCCTTAAAGCAGTTGCACTCGTTTGGGCGGATTGGTTTGGATTCTGCCATGAATATCCCTCCGTTTTGGCATGGGGCGGCCCTGCCAGATCAGACCGCCTGCTGTTGATACATCGGCGCAGCCTTTTTTGAGCTCTGCACTGCGCTGACATTCAATATCAGTCTATGAAACGGCGCGGATTTTGTGAACCGAATCCCATTTTCTTTTTATTTACTCTCCGATGGCTTTGGCTGAGACACTGCGCTTTGCTAGACCTAAGTTTCAGAATCGAAGGAGCTGTTTTACTATGGATTTTACAGACAAAATGTGCTATAATAAACCTCCAAAATAAAACTGCTACAAGATGTTATGGACGATAGATAGAAAGGTTTGATCAATAAGATGGCACAGACAACAGAGCAACGTTTTTTGCAGCTTCGGCGCGCAGTGCTGGAACAGCGGTTTTCCAACATGAATGACAAACAGCGTCAGGCGGTCTTTCAGACCGAAGGCCCCGTCCTGATTCTGGCGGGCGCAGGCAGCGGCAAGACCACCGTGGTGGTCAACCGCATCGCCAACATGGTCGAATTTGGCAACGCCTACCACAGCGAGTACGTCCCGCCGTTTATCTGCGAGGAGGACCTTGCCTTTTTGCAGGACTGGCTCGACGGCAAGCTGGACGACGGCGACATCAACCGCGACCGCCTTGCCCGACTGATCGCCGACCGTCCGGTCAAGCCATGGAACATCCTTGCCATCACCTTCACCAACAAGGCTGCCGGTGAGCTCAAGGAACGTCTGGAACGGATGCTGGGCGAACAGGCGCTGGACATTCAGGCTTCCACCTTCCACTCGGCTTGTATGCGCATCCTGCGCCGCGAGATCGGTGTGCTGGGCTACGAGCGCAGCTTTACCGTCTACGACACCGACGACTCGGTGCGCATCATCAAAGAGGCGCTGCGCGAGCTGGGCGTACAGGAAAAGATGATGTCCCCCAAGGGCATCCTCGCTTCGATCAGCTCGGCAAAAGACCGGATGCTCACTCCGCAGGATGTGCTGCGCGATGCTGGCGACGACTACCGCGAGGAGATTGTCGGCAAGGTGTACGATTACTACCAGAAGCGCCTGAAGGCAGCAAACGCGCTGGACTTTGACGACATCATCATCCTCACCGTCAAAATCTTCCAGCAGTACCCTGATGTGCTGGACAAATACCGCAATCGCTTCCGCTACATCATGGTCGACGAGTATCAGGACACCAACAACTCCCAGTTTTTACTGGTCAGCCTGCTGGCGGGCGGACACCACAACATCTGTGTTGTCGGCGATGACGACCAGAGCATCTACAAGTTCCGCGGCGCCACCATCGAAAACATCCTGAACTTTGAAAACCAGTATCCCAACACCAAGGTCATCCGTCTGGAACAGAACTACCGCTGCACCCAGACCATCCTCGATGCAGCCAATGCCGTCATCGAAAACAACACCCAGCGCAAGGGCAAAACCCTCTGGACCCAGAACCCGAAAGGCACTCAGGTCAAGGTCTACCGCGGACTCAACGAGCAGGACGAGGCGCGCTTTATCGCCGAGACCATCCTCAACAATGTGGCTCAGGGTCAGAAGTTTTCCGACCATGCCATCCTCTATCGTATGAATGCGCAGTCCAACATGATTGAAAACGCCCTGATTCGCTCGGGCATCGCCTACAAGATCATCGGCGGCCAGCGCTTCTACGAGCGCAAGGAGATCAAGGACATCATCGCCTACTTGAGCGTCATCAACAACCACTCCGATGCAGTGCGCTTAAAGCGCATTATCAACGAGCCAAAACGCGGCATCGGCGACACCACGGTGGAAAAAACCGAGGAGATCGCCTCGATGCTGGAACTGCCGCTGTTTGAGGTGCTCAAACACGCCGACGAGTACCAGCCACTTGCCAAAAAGAGCAAGGCACTCATCGAGTTTGCCCAGATGATCGAAGGTCTCAGCGAGCTTGCTGAAAACGGCAGTCTGGAGGAGCTGTTCGACGAGCTGCTCGAACAGACCGGCTACATGATCTACCTGCAGGCGATGGGCGAGGAAGGCATCAATCGCATCGAGAACGTCCACGAGTTAAAATCCAACATCTTAAAATATGTGGAGGAAACCCAGAAGATGCCGGAACTGTCCATCGACCCTGAAAATCCCGATGAGCAGCCGGAGATTGTCCTCCCTACCCTGGCGGGCTTTTTGGAGGAAGTCACCCTCTACACCGACATCGACGGCTACGAGGAGGACGCCGACCGCGTCATCATGATGACCATGCACTCTGCCAAGGGTCTGGAGTTTGACAACGTCTTTTTCTGCGGCGCCGAGGAGGGCATCTTCCCTGGTATGCAGGCCATCCACAACCCTGAGCAGATCGAGGAGGAGCGTCGTCTTGCCTATGTCTGCATCACCCGCGCCAAAAAGCAGCTGTACATCACCAACGCTGCCCAGCGTATGATCTTCGGTCAGACGGTGCGCAACCGCGTTTCCCGCTTTGTCAGCGAGATCCCAGCCTCCTGCTGTGACGTGGAGGACAAGACCATCCGCAAGGCAAGCCAGGCAGAGCTCAAAAAGGCTGCCACCGTCAAAAAGACCCGCGCCGCCAACGACATCGGCGTCGGCGGTATGGCTGCTGCCCGCAAGACGATGTCTTACAGCTCGGAAACACCATCGGGCGCCGCCGCTATCACCCTGAGGGCGGGCGACCGCGTCAAACACAACACCTTCGGAGAAGGCACCCTGGTCAAAATGACGCCGATGGGCGGCGACTGCCTGCTGGAAATCCTGTTTGACACCGTGGGCACCAAAAAGATCATGTACAAGTTTGCAAAGCTTACCAAACTTTCCTGATCTAAAGAACCTAAAACGCATTAAAAAAATCCCTGAGAAAGCAATCCTGCTTTCTCAGGGATTTTTAATATCTGTTAGAAATTGCTGATTTCATAGTCAAAGCGATCCCGTCTTCTGCGGCGGTTCTTCTTCCAGATGGTGATGAAAACAGACAGTGCCAGTGCTCCCAGCAAAAACAGCGGCATACTCCAGTAGTTATATCCCGCCTCCGCGCTCATGATCTGGGTCCACAGCTGGTCCAGATAGAGGTTGGTGTCCTCGGAAAGGTTGACGTATACCTCGGTGTTTTCCAGCACCTCGTCGCTAGGGTAGGCAATCGGATTGTTGCGGGTCTCCTCGTCGAGCAGTGCAAGTGCTGCATCGTTCGGGGTCGAATACTGGATATACTCGATGTTCGCTGCCGCAATATCCGGCTCATTTAAAAAGTTGATGTACATCTCGGAGGCCAGCTTGCGCAGTCTGCTCTCCTCGGTGTCCTCCTTATGTTTTGGGATGCACACCGCATCGAAGAACAGGTTGGTGCCCTCCTTCGGGATGACAAACCGCAGACTGTCGTTAACAGCCATCATATTGATGGCGTCGCCCGCATAGTAAGGTGCAATGGCAGCCTCGTTGCCCTGCATCTTGTCAAAGATCTGGTCCATGACGTATGCCTGCACCATCGGCTTTTCTTCCTTGAGCATCTGGGCAGCCTGATCCAGCTCCAGCTTGTCCTCGGTGTTGATGCTGTATCCCAGGCGCAGCAGCGCGATGGCAAAGGCATCGCGCGAGTTGGAAAACTGCAGGATCTGTTTTGCGTAGTTTTCATCCCACATGATGTCCCAGCTGTCCGGATCGAAGCCGAGCATGTCGTAGTTATAGATCAGTCCCACCGTTCCCCAGGTATACGGCACCGAGTAAAGGTTCTCAGGGTCATAGGAGGGATTTTTGAACTTTTCGGAGATGTACTGGAAGTTTGGGATATTCTCAAAATCCAGCGGTTCGAGCATGTCCTCGTCGATCATACGCGACACCATATAGTCGGACGGAAAGATGACGTCATAGGTGGTGCCGCCGCTTTTGAGCTTTGCATACAGCGATTCGTTGGTATCAAACTGGGTATAGTTGATGCGGATGCCGGTCAGCTCCTCAAACAGAGCGTTGATGTCCAGCGAATCGTCGTCGCCGTTGGAGATATATTCGCCCCAGTTGTAGACATTGATGGTGACATCCTTGCCCTTGAGCTGGGAGTAGTAGTCCATGTCATAGCCGGAGGTTTCCTCGGCGGCAACGCCCAGCGTCATCGACGAAAAAACCAGCACCGACGCCATCACAAGTCCGAGTTTTTTGAGTAAACCGTGTTGCTTCATCAATACTCCCCTCCCTGTTTTTTGCGCACCGTCTTTTGCCGGCGGCTGCCCGCTACGTTGTAAATGACCAGAATCAGCAGCACCACTGCAAACATGATGGTGGACAGAGCGTTGATCTTCGGGCTGACGCGGCGGCGGGTCATACTGTAAATAGCGACCGGCAGCGTTTGAATCGAAGCGCCGCTGACAAAGTAGGAGATGACAAAGTCGTCCATCGAATAGGTCAGCGCCATCAAAAAGCCGGAAACGATTCCAGGCATGATCTCAGGGATGACCACCTTGGTGAAGGCATTGAACGGATTGCATCCGAGGTCGAGCGCAGCGTCGTAGGTGTTCTGGTCCATCTGCTTTAATTTTGGCAGCACGTTGAGGATGACATACGGGACGTTGAAGGTGATGTGTGCCACGATCAGCGTCTGCAGGCCAAATTCCATCTTGAGGTAGATAAACAGCAGCATCAGTGCAACGCCGGTGATGATTTCAGGGTTAATCATCGGCAGATAGGTAAAGGTCATGATGACCGACTTGAGCTTTTTGTTCATCTTGTTCAGTCCAATGGCAGCCAGCGTGCCCAGCACCGTTGCCACCACCGACGATACGATCGCCACCACCAGCATGACTGCAAACGACTGGATGATGACGCGATCGTGGAACAGCTCGACATACCAGTCCAGCGTAAAGCCGGTCCAGGTATTTCTGCTCTTGCTGTCATTAAAGGAGAAGATAATCAGCACGGCGATCGGTGCATACAGAAACACCATGACCAGCCAGACATACAGAGAGGAGAGCCAGCGATTTTTTTTCATAGGATTCTTCCCTCCATTTCTTCGTCGTCAAAGTTGTTCATGATGCTCATACACAGCAGAACAACGACCATCAGCACCAGCGAAATCGCCGAGCCGAGGTTTGGATTGTAGGAGTTGCCCAGGAATTGCAGCTCGATGATATCACCGATGAGCTGGTTGGTACCGCCGCCGAGCATCTTGGAGATGATAAAGGTGGAGATGGCAGGCACAAACACCATGGTGATGCCGGTGCTGACGCCTGGAAGGCTCAGTGGAATGACC
>NZ_CALXIN010000089.1 GCF_944388365.1 uncultured Negativibacillus sp.
AATTTTATGTTTTGTTGGTAAAAAAGAACGATGCCAGTCTTTCGACTCGACATCGTTCTTTTCGTTGTTGTTTCCAATCCTGCCAGACAGATGCCGTAAAATAGTAATTTTTTAGAATTACTGTCTTACGAGCACCCATCTAAGAAGGTGTGGCTTTTTGTATGTGCGGTAATCAATGACGATTAATATGCTTTGCCCCAGATAACCATGGATTTTGCAGGTTTTCCGCAGCAAACGCAGGTATCGGACAGGTGTTCCTGTGCAAATGGCATGCAGCGGGAGGATACGCCGGCAACCTCTTTGAGTTTTGCCTCGCATTCTGCATCTCCGCACCACATCGCTTTGATGAAGCCGGATTTCTCGTTTGCAATCTGGATCAGTTCCTCCAGATTGAGCGCAGACCAGGTGCGGTTCTCGCGGTTCTGGAGTGCTTTTTCATACATGCCGTCATGAACAACCTGCAGCAGCTCGGTAACTTTTGTTTCCAGTTCGTCCAGCGAAACAAAGGTCTTTTCACGGTTATCGCGGCGAACAAGAACACACTGGTTCTGCTCGATATCCTTTGGTCCGATTTCCAGACGCAGCGGAACGCCCTTCATCTCGTACTGAGCAAACTTCCAGCCTGGAGAGTTATCCGAGATGTCGATGTCGGTGCGGAACTGTTTTGCAAGGCGCTCCTTAACTTCCTGAGCCTTTTCGATAACGCCTTCCTTGTGCTGAGCAACCGGAATGACAACAACCTGGATTGGAGCGATCGCCGGCGGCAGAACAAGGCCGTTATCATCGCCGTGGGTCATGATGATACCACCGATCAGACGGGTGGAAACACCCCAGGATGTCTGATGTGGGGTCTGTGGTTTGTTTTCGCGGTTCTGGAACTCGATCTCAAATGCTTTTGCGAAGTGATCGCCGAAGTAGTGGGAGGTACCTGCCTGCAGGCTCTTGCCGTCGTGCATCATTGCTTCGATGGTGTAGGTAGCCTCAGCGCCGGAGAATTTTTCGGAATCGGTCTTTTTGCCGCGGACAACCGGCATAGCAAGCTGTTTCTCACAGAAATCAGCATAGATGTTCAGGATCATCTCGGTTTCGTCGATAGCCTCCTGAGCAGTCTCGTGCATGGTGTGACCTTCCTGCCAGAGGAACTCACGGGTGCGCAGGAATGGACGGGTGGTTTTTTCCCAACGAACAACACTGCACCACTGATTGTACAGCTTTGGCAGGTCACGGTAGGATTTGATGATGTTTTTATAGTGATCGCAGAAGAGGGTTTCGGAGGTTGGACGGACGCACAGGCGTTCTTCCAGCTCCTCAGAGCCGCCGTAGGTGACCCAGGCAACTTCTGGAGCAAAACCTTCGACGTGGTCCTTTTCCTTCTGCAGCAGGCTTTCAGGGATGAACAGAGGCATTGCAACGTTCTGGTGTCCGGTTCTTTTGAATTCAGCATCGAGCAGGTGCTGGATATTTTCCCAGATTGCATAGCCGTATGGACGGACGATCATGCAGCCTTTGACCGAGGAGTAGTCACAAAGTTCGGCCTTTTTGACGATATCGGTATACCATTTTGCAAAGTCGACTTCCATCGAAGTGATGTCTTCGACCATTTTTTTATTGTTTGCCATGAGGATATCTTCCACCTTTCTGTCGGTTTAAAACGATTGCGGCGCCGGAAAAACAGCTGTATTCCGGACGCAGGATGGGCCTGCCGGCAGTGTTTTGAGCGGACAAACGATACCGGCGCATGCTGGCACAAAAGCCTTTTGAGATGCGGCAAAGCGCACAAAAAAGAACAAGTTTATTATATTACCTTCCGAGGGGAAATTCAATAGAATTGCAGCGATTGGGCCATATTTGGGACAAACATCCATATTTTGATGGGAATCGTCTGCCTTTTTGGAAAGCTGCGAAAAAAGGACCGGAAAATCCGGTCCTTAAAAAGAATCTGAACTGTCAGATAAGATGTTGAGAAGCGACAGCCACAGCATAGCTTATCAAAACTATTCTGTTGCGCGATCTTCGACGTACTTGACGATGTCGCCAACTGTTCTAAGGTTCTCGATGTCTTCGTCCGGAATTTCGGTGTCGAATTCTTCTTCCAGAGTCATGACAAGGTCAACGATATCAAGGGAGTCAGCACCCAGGTCATCAATTACTTCGGATTCTTCTGTAACCTGCTCCTCATCCAGATCGAGCTGATCGCAGAGGATTTTTTTAACCTGTTCAAAAATATCCATTTGTTCCCCCTCCTTTCCTGCTACCAAAATCAGGTCTCCGTTTAAATGCCCGTGAAAGGCAAACGGATGCTGTGAATAAAAACTTTGTGCTCATAATAGATACTAGCTTATTTTTTATATCATGGAATGAGAATCATGTCAATATCTATTCCAGGATATATGGAGAGATTTTCAAAACTGTTCAAACAATTTGGTGAAGATTTGGAGGATTCTCCCCAAAAACTTGTCATCATCGCTTTAGTGTGGTATAGTGTTTGCAAAAGATTTTGTCAGGAGGCGGTATCCTGGTCGATGCCGTTTGTCCAAAGAAACAGGGGAGGAAACAGCATGAAACATTTTGCAATTTTAGGCTATCCGCTTGGACACACACAGTCGCCGCAGCTGCATCAGCGTCTGGCAGCGCAGCGCGGATGGGAGATCCAGTATGATATCTGCCAGATTCCGCCGGAGGAATTTGACCAAAAAATCGGGGAATTGTTTTTGCTCGATGGCTTTAATGTGACCATCCCTTACAAGGTGCGGATTATTGACCTGCTGGATGAGCTGGACCAGAGCGCCAAAAATCATGGGGCGGTCAATGTCGTAAAGATGCTGCCGGATGGACGGAAAATCGGCTACAACACCGACTGTATTGGATTTGTGCGCACCATGCAGCAGCACGACGTTGCACTTGCGGGAAGGGTCTGTGTGCTGGGTGCCGGCGGTGTAGGCAGAATGTTCGCTACCGAATGCGCACTGCACGGCTGTGATGTTGTGATGGCAGTCAAGGCAAAGAATATCCCGCAGGCCGAGGAAATTGCACAGCATATCCGCACACTGCGTCCACAGGCACAGGTGGAGGTGCAGGATATTGCCTCTCTCCATGGTGAATTTGCACTGATGATTAATGCAACCCCTTGTGGAATGTATCCGAATATGCAGGCAAGCCCGATTGATCCGGCGATCCTCAAGAAGGTGGAAACTGTCTTTGACTGCATCTACAATCCAGAGGAGACACTGCTGATGAAGCAGGCAAAGGAGGCCGGCTGCAAGACGGTGGGCGGCATGGAAATGTTGATCTATCAGGCAGAGGCGGCGCAGGATATCTGGGCAGAATAGATAAAGTGACAGAGCAGTAGAAGAGGTGAAATCATGGGACAGAAAGGTATACAGCAGATCCTGCTGTGCGGCTTTATGGGATGCGGAAAAACCAGCGTAGGACAGGCGCTGTCCTTTCAGCTGCGCTGGGAATTTCTGGACACCGATGCAATGATCGAACGGCGGCAGGGAATCAGCATCCCCGAAATCTTTGCTGCCCAGGGAGAGGAAGCCTTTCGCAAGATGGAGGAAGAGACAGCGCAGCTGTTGGGAAAACGAAAAAATGCGGTGATTTCAACCGGCGGCGGTTTCTTGATGCGGGAGGAAACAGTGCGGGCATTGCGCGAAAACAGCGGTGGTTTTGAAGCGATTGTACTGCTGGATTGCTCGTTTGAAACCTGCTATCAGCGCATCAAAAACAGCGACCGCCCTCTGGTGCGCAATAACACCAAAGAACAGCTCGAACAAATCTTTCGCCAGCGGCAGGAGAAGTACCGGCAGGCGGCAGATTTTGTGATTTCCAATGAGGAGTATGTGAGCAAGACGGTGGAGGAAATTTTGCGGGTGGTTCCCATCCTGTAATACTGATGCAGAAGGAGAGGAAACTCCCAATATTATCAGAATAAAAGGAAACAGGCTCTGAAAATCCTTGGATTTTCAGAGCCTGTTGTATCTTTGGCACCCCCTGCGAGAATCGAACTCACAACTAACCCTTAGGAGGGGTTTATTATATCCATTTAACTAAGGGGGCAAATGGTGATAGAACGATACAAGTTTACTATTTCGGGAAAGATTTGTCAAGTTTGGCGAGTAAAGAAGGCCAAAAACAAACAAAAGTTTGACAGACAACAAGGGAAAAAGAAAATCAGCCCCTTTTCTATTCGGTCAAAACGTGATATAGTAGTTGACATGCAGGAGCGTTTTACTAACAATCGAACAGGAGGGAAGCAATGAAGTTCGAGAAGTCCTGCGGCGCAATCGTGTATCGAAAAAACAGAAGTCAGATAGAATTGTTGTTGATAAAAAACCGATATGGAGGACACTGGTCATTTCCAAAGGGACATGTGGAGGGCCAGGAAACAGAAATACAGACTGCGCTGCGAGAGGTCAAGGAAGAAACAGGGATTGACATCAATATTCAAAAGGGATTCCGACAGATGGTGGAGTATTATCCCAAGCCGAATATCCGCAAACAGGTTGTTTATTTTCTTGGGGAGGCAAAGACCACCCAGTTTAAGCGTCAGGAAGAGGAAATCAGCCGCATTATCTGGACAGAAATCCACAAGGCTTATCACATGGTAACCTTTAAAAATGACAGGGATTTGATTTCCATTGCGATGCAGAATCTGCAAAAAGGATGTTCAGAGTAAAAAAAGGAGCGATCATATGACGAAGGTGAAAAAGAGGACGTCGAGTAATCCGGCCCGTATTATCTCGGGCAGCTTTGCAGCGGTTATTATCATTGGAGCCTTGCTGCTTTGGCTGCCTATTTCTTCAAAAAGCGGAGAGTTTACGCCGCTGCTCAGCTGTCTGTTTACATCGGCCAGTGCAACCTGTGTAACAGGACTGGTGCTGTACGATACCTATACCCATTGGAGCGGCTTTGGACAGGGCGTTCTGATGATGTTGATTCAGATTGGAGGTTTGGGTCTGGTGACCTTTACCTCATTTTTTAACCTGGTAGTTGGGCGCAAGCTCGGACTGCGCGGCATGAAGCTGGCATCCGAGTCGATCAACTCCACCAGCTTTGGTGATGTACCGCATCTGCTGCGAATGATTATCACCTTTACCTTGTCGGTGGAAGCAATCGGTGCGATCCTGTTGTCGCTATATTTTGTGCCAAGATACGGCCTTCTGGGAGTATGGATCTCGATTTTTCTGGCAGTATCCGCTTTCTGCAATGCTGGATTTGACATTCTGGGATTTCTGGGAGAATACACCTCGCTGACTACGCTCAATGACAGCTATCTGGTGATGTTCACCATTATGATGCTGATTGTGGTCGGAGGTCTGGGCTTCATCGTCTGGAACGATTTGATGGCCTATCGAAAAACAAAAACCCTGCTCTTACACACAAAAATTGTTTTGATGGTGACCATCTTCCTGATCATCATGGGTGCAATCTGTATTATGATGTTCGAATGGGACAATCCGGCAACATTAAAACAGCTGACGCTCAAGGAGAAAATCAGCGCCGGCTTTATGCAGTCGATCACCATGAGAACCGCGGGATTCAACTCGATTGATCTCTACTCGATGCATGACTCAACCAAGCTGTTTTCGATTGTATTGATGTTCATTGGTGCAGCACCAGGTTCTACCGGCGGCGGTATCAAGGTTACGACCATTGCTGTCATCATCATGACCGCAGTTTCCAGTATTCGCGGCAAAGAGGAACCCTACATGCTGGGACGACGTTTGGCGCCGAGTGTCATCTACCGTTCCATCGCCATTTTGTTTTTGGGTGTGGTTGTGGTCAGCACAACGTCGATTGTTCTGATGACCACCTGTCCACTGGAAGAAAATGCACTGAGCGGCGTTGATGCTGTGTTTGAAGCGGTATCAGCCTTTGCAACGGTTGGCGTATCCAGCGGTGTGACCACAGTTTCCTCTAAGTTTGCACAGGTTGTATTGATCTTGAGCATGTTTATCGGGCGAGTGGGACCGGTATCCTTCGGTATGTCGCTGGCAGCGCAGAAGGGAGTCAGCCGAAAGCTGATTGCGCCGGAAGGAAAGCTGATTGTCGGTTAGGCGGCTTGAAGCCGTGGACAGTTCGCGTTTTAGCTTTTCTAAAGAGGAAAGCAAGAGCTCGCGAACAAGCATGGCGCGCAACGTGCAGAGCGAAGATGTTGGGCTTGAAGCCGCAGACAGTTCGCGTTTTAGCTTTCCTGAAGAGGAAAATAAGAGCTCGCGAACAGGCATAGCGCGCAACGTGCAGAGCGAAAATGTTGGGCTTGAAGCTGCAGACAGTTCGCAACCTAGCCTTTCTAAAGAAGAAAGAAAGAGTAAGCAAAAAATTGAAAATAGTTTTGCATCGGGAGAGCCAAAGGAGTTTGGTTCTCCCGATATTTTTTCAGAGTATCTTGTGAAAAAAGTTTGCCAAAATGCAACCTTTTCCTTTGGAGCGACAATATAAAGGCAGAAGGTAATGAAGGAGGCGAGGAGATGGAAGCGGCGGTTGTATCCGAACTGGTGGACCAGTATGGCGCAGATGTCATGCGATTTTGCAGGAAACTGACATTGTGCAGCATTGATGCAGAGGACCTATATCAACAGACCTTCTTAAAATTGATGGAAATGAAAATTAATATCCGCAAGGAGGAAAATCCGCGTGCATTGCTATTTGCGGTGGCAAATGGTATCTGGAAAAATGAGTGTCGCAAGCTGCTGCGAAGGGCACATATTGCGCCCAGTGTCAGCATTTCACAAATGGAGGAGGAAGAGCGGCAGCCTTCGGATGAGGCGGACACGCAAAAGCAGGTATTCGGAAGGATGCAGAGAGAGGCGTTATTGGCGGCGGTGCAGAGATTGGAAATGAAATATCGGATACCAATTTTGCTGATGTACAGTTTTGGAATGAAGGTCGATGAGATTGCAAGGGTGGAACATCTGCCCAGAGGAACAGTAAAGAGTCGATTGAATCGTGCAAGAAAGCAGCTTCGCAGAGAAATGGAGGAACGAGGATATGGCACAGAGGAGTGAGCACGAGATGGAAGCTTTGCTGCGGGATGCACTGCAGCCGGAGGTTTTGGATGAACAGCAACTGATTCGTCAAAATAACCTTTTGAAGATCCAGCTGGTGAAGAAAGAACAGACCAGAGAGGTGACCAACTATAGGAAGTCAAGTCATTTGCGAAGAAATTTTTAGTGACGAAAAAAGAGCGCAGGAAAGCAAA
>NZ_CALXIN010000090.1 GCF_944388365.1 uncultured Negativibacillus sp.
CGTAAACAGAAAAAACGTGACTTCAGAAGACTGTGGATCACCAGAATCTCTGCAGCTTGCCGTGCAAACAACGTTTCTTACTCTGTATTCATCAATGGTTTGAAGAAAGCCGGCATTGATCTGAACAGAAAGATGCTGTCCGAAATCGCTATCCATGATGCAGCAGCATTCACCGCTCTTGTTGAAAAAGCAAAAGCAGCTCTCTAATTTAGAACAAAACGCCCGGGTCGTATGACAACGGGCGTATTTTGTTAGTAGGGGAAATTTGATCTGACCAAAGGAAAGGAAGGTGTGCCTGGTGCAGATGCAGCCGATCACATCCAAGGAAAACCCAAAACTCAAGGCAGCTGCCAAGCTGCTGCAATCCAAAAAGGCCCGCCAGAACGCAGGAGAGTTTTTGGCAGAGGGCTACCGGCTGTGTGCCGATGCACTTCGCAGCGGGCTGGTGCCGCGGCAGGTGTTTGTTACGCAGCAGACGCTGCAAAAGTACGACTGCACCGAGCTGCTTGATGCAGCAAAGGAAACCTGCCTCATCGAGCCTTCCCTGGCAGGCCGCCTTTCCGATACGCAGACTCCACAGGGAATCTTCTGCGTCTTCCCAATACTTGACAATTCAGACAGGCTTGCTACAATAAAGAAGAATCGGGTGGTCGTCCTCTCGTCATTGCAGGACCCGGGCAACATCGGCACCATTATCCGTACCGCCGAAGCCTTCGGGCTGGATCTGATCGTCATGTCCTCCGACTGTCCCGATCTGTATTCCCCAAAGACGCTGCGCGCCACCATGGGCGGCGTATTCCGTATGCCCATCCTGGTGACCGACGATCTGGTGGGAGAGATCGGCTGCCTGCGCAATCAGGGAGTGGCAGTTTATGCCGCTGCTCTGCATGAACAGAGCACACCGATCACCAAGGTCAACTTTGCACATCCCAGCGCCATCGTCATCGGCAACGAAGGCAATGGACTGACCGACGAGGTCATCGAAGCATGCACCCAGCCGGTGATTATTCCGATGGCCGGCCGCGCAGAATCACTCAATGCAGCGGTGGCTGCTACCGTCGCCATGTGGGAGATGTGCCGCGCAAACTAATCATCAAAGGAGAGGACTGTCTGTGGATAAAACACTGTACTGGCTCTGGCTGAGTCTGGGACTTGGAACAGCTAATCCTGTTGCAGGACAACTGGTAAAACGGCAGCTGGATCCCTCCGAGCTTTTTGAGATGGACGTCCGTGGACTGCTCCAGCTGGAATTGTTTAACCCACAGCAGTGCCGCGTTCTCAAATCGACGCCGCTTGATCGTGCCGAAAAGATACTGGATCATTGCCGCCAGAAGGGCTATCATCTGATCACACCGCAGGATGCGGACTATCCAAAACAGCTGCTTTCGCTGCCGGACCTGCCGCTGGTGCTGTATGCACAGGGGCAGCGTTCGCTCCTGAAGGAGCTTGACAACCTGCCGGTGATCACCGTGGTCGGCACCAGAGATTCCTCCGATTACGGGCGCTATGTGGCAGAGTCGATGTCCTATGACCTGGCAAACGCAGGGTTTATCGTGGTCAGCGGCCTTGCCGTGGGCATCGACGCCTTTGCTCATTATGGAGCGATTCGGGCAGGAAAAAAGACCGTTGCGGTGCTGAGCTGCGGACCGGATGTGCCCTATCCGTCCCAGACACAAAAGCTGCGGGAGCACATCCTTTCCGGCAATGGGCTGATCCTCAGCGAGCTGGAACCTTCGGTGAAACCGAGCAAGGGCTATTTTCGCACGAGAAACCGCCTGCTTGCAGGAATTTCGGAGGGTGTGCTAGTGGTGGAAGCACCGGAGCACAGCGGCGCGCTGATTACTGCAAATTGCGCGCTGGAACAGGGCAAGGATGTGTTCGCCGTACCGTCGGACATCTATGACCTGCGCGCCAGAGGAACATTGCAGCTGCTGCGCGACGGCGCCATTCTGGCTGCCAACATCATGGATATTATCAGTCCCTATCTTTCCCGATATCAGAACTATCTCCATGTCGGCAAGCAGCAAATGAGCTATCCGGTGGTGCAAAAGCGCAAGAGATTGCCTCCGCGTCGTCCTGCGGTGTGGGAGAAAAAACCACCACAAAAACAGGAGGAACCGCCTTTGGCGATCCATCCCTCTGTGGATAACGGAGAAAACCTGATGGACTGGTTCGACAATCATTCTGCCTACACCCGTTTTCAACCAGGCATGGTGCTGGGAAAGGACTGGAAGGAAGAAAAAGAACAGATTTTGCAGCAGGTTTTTCAAGATCTGCGGGATAATTCCTCCAAACCATGCACAGAAATAAAACAAAGACAACAACAGGCTGCGCAAAGCGGCCTTTCTGACATAGAACAGAGAAAGTCTGTCCCAAAAGAGCAGGCTTCTCCGGCACAGCCGCCGCTTCAACCGCAGGCATCATTTGATCCGGTGCCCAAGGAAGAGCATCAGCGCGTGCTGTCCGTACTGACCGAACAACCGCAAAGTCTGGAACAGATCGCACAGGCCTGTCACATGAGTGTCGGGCAGGTGACCTCGATTCTGTTTGAACTGGGTGTTCCGGACACCGTCAAGATGTACCCGGGACAGTTTTTCAGCCTTTGATTGATGATAAAGAAGCAAATACACGCTCCTGCCGCCGTTACCGAAATGGGCAACAGGAACAGAATATGGAGGTTTCAATGGCAAAGGAAGCTGCACAGGCAGCGGTGGAAGGACAGGACCTTCCAGCAGCTGCTGCTGTGAAAAAGACCGCTGTAAAAAAGACGGCGGCAAAGAAAACAACCGCCAAAAAAACAACAAAAACCACCGCAAAAAAATCGACCAAACAGGGAAAACCCACCAGCAAGCTGGTCATCGTGGAGTCGCCTGCAAAGGCAAAGACTATCCAGAAATATCTGGGTAAGGGATATGAGGTGCTGGCTTCGATGGGCCATGTGCGCGACCTGCCCAAGAGCCGGCTGGGTGTGGATATTGAGCACGGTTTTCAGCCGGAATATATCGACATCCGCGGCAAAGGTCAGCTGCGCAATGAACTGAAGAAAGCAGCCAAAAAGTCGAGCTTTGTCTATCTGGCGACCGACCCTGACCGCGAAGGAGAAGCGATCTCCTGGCACCTTTCCAACATGCTGGGACTGGACAATAGCGAAGAAAACCGCGTCACATTTAACGAGATCACCAAGAGCGGCATCAAGAGCGGTATGGCAGCTCCGCGCCATATCGACGTTAATCTGGTCAATGCCCAGCAGACCCGCCGCATTCTCGACCGTCTGGTCGGCTATAACCTCAGCCCGTTTTTGTGGAAGAAGGTTAAACCAGGTTTGTCCGCAGGCCGTGTGCAGTCGGTGGTCGTCAAGCTGATCGTCGACCGTGAGCGGGAGATTCAGGCGTTCCAGCAGGAGGAATACTGGAGCATCGACGCAAAACTGTCCACCACCCGCTCCAAAAAACAGTTCCCTGCAAAGCTTGCCCTATTTGAAGGCAACAAGCTGGAGATCAAAAATGAGCAGCAGGCGCGCGACATCCTCTCCCAGCTGGAAGGCAAGGATTTTGTCATCACCGACATCAAAAAGGGCGTCAAGAAAAAGGTGCCGGCGCCGCCGTTTACCACCTCGACCATGCAGCAGGAGGCTTCGCGCCGTCTGGGCTTCCAGGCCAAACGAACCATGAAGGCAGCTCAGGAGCTGTATGAAGGTATCGACCTGCCGAAGCTGGGCGCTGTCGGTTTGATCACCTACATGAGAACCGACTCGCTGCGCATCTCCGAGGAGGCTGTACAGGGTGCAAGGGAGTATATCACCGGACGCTACGGCGAAAATTATCTGCCGGAAAAACCGCGCACCTATAAGAAGAAAACCAACACACAGGACGCGCACGAGGCAATCCGTCCTACCATGCCGTCCATGACACCCGAGCAGGTCAAGGAGTCGCTGACCCTCGACCAGTATAAGCTGTACAAACTGGTGTGGGAGCGCTTTACCGCGAGCCAGATGGCAGATGCGATCCTCGATACTGTCGCTGCCTCGATCGACGCCGGAAGCTACACCTTCAAGGCATCGGGCTATTCGGTGCGCTTTGACGGCTTTACCGCGCTGTATGAGGAAGCAAAGGATATACCGGAGGAAAAGAGCCCTGCGCTGCCGGAGCTGATTCAGGGAGAGAAACTCAACCTGAATGCACTGGAACCAAACCAGCACTTTACCCAGCCGCCGGCAAGATACACCGAAGCTTCCATCATCAAGGCGCTGGAGGAAAACGGAATCGGCCGTCCGAGCACCTATGCACCGACCATCACCACCGTCATTCAGCGCGGCTATGTGGAGCGCGAGGCCAAGAGCCTGGTTCCGACCCAGCTGGGCGAGGTGACCACCAAACTGATGGAGGAGCAGTTCAGCTCGATTGTCAACGTCGATTTCACCGCCGAGATGGAAACAAACCTCGACCTGGTGGAGGAAGGAAAGGCTGACTGGGTACAGACGCTGTCGACCTTCTACAACGAGTTTGAACAGAACCTCAAGGAAGCGGAAAAGAAGCTGGAGGGAACCCGTCTGGAGGTGCCGGATGAGGTCACCGACGTCATCTGTGAAAACTGCGGACGGCACATGGTCGTCAAGATTGGACGTTACGGCAAATTCCTGGCCTGCCCTGGCTATCCAGAGTGCAAAAATACCAAGAAGATTGTTCAGGAAACCCCTGGAACCTGTCCGGTGTGCGGCGGAAAGATTCACGCCAAAAAGTCCAAGAAGGGCAAGACCTACTTTGGCTGTGAGCACAATCCGCAGTGTCCGTTCATGACCTGGGATAAGCCGGTAGAAGAAAAATGTCCGCAGTGCGGTTCCACCCTCTTCCAGAAGGCGGGCCGCGGCGGTAAGCTGCACTGCCTGAAGGAAGGCTGCGGCTATGAAAAGGAGTAGTATGACACAGACAGTCAAAGTTGTCGGTGCAGGTCTGGCTGGCTGTGAGGCAGCCTGGACACTGGCACAGGCAGGGATTGCGGTCGAGCTTTACGAGATGAAGCCTGTCCAGTATACCCCTGCCCACAAATATGCGGGATTTGCAGAGCTGATCTGCTCCAATTCCCTGAAAGCGGCGCGCATCGGCTCGGCGGCAGGCATGCTCAAAGAGGAGATGCGCCTGCTCGGTTCGCTGACCATGGAGGCCGCGGCGCAGACTTCGGTTTCTGCCGGCGGCGCGCTGGCAGTCGACCGAGAAAAGTTTTCCGACTACGTCACTGAAAAAATCCATGCACATCCGCTGATTACCGTCATACCGCAGCGCGTCGATGAGATCCCGCAGGGACCGACCATCATCGCCAGCGGTCCGCTCACCGAGCAGCATCTGGCACAGAGCATCCAGCAGCTGTGTGGAGAGCAGTATCTTTCCTTCTTTGATGCAGCGGCGCCGATTGTCACCTTCGAGTCGCTCGACAGAGAAAAGGTCTTTTTTGCGGCGCGCTATGGACGCGGTGAGGACGACTATATCAACTGTCCGATGGATAAGGAGGAGTATGAGCGCTTTTATCAGGCGCTCATCGAGGCCGAATCGGCGCAGCTGCACGACTTTGAACAGCAGGAGCTGACCGTCTACGAGGGTTGTATGCCGGTGGAAGTGATGGCAAAGCGCGGAGCGGACACCCTGCGCTATGGACCGCTCAAACCGGTTGGACTGACCGACCCGCACACCGGCCGCCGCCCGTGGGCAGTGGTTCAGCTCCGCGCCGAGAACAGGGAAGGAAGTCTCTATAATCTGGTCGGCTTCCAGACAAACCTCAGATTCCCTGAGCAGAAGCGGGTGTTCTCGATGATTCCAGGACTGGAGCATGCCGAGTTTGTCCGCTACGGAGTGATGCACCGCAATACCTTCCTCGATTCGCCGCGGCTGCTCACCAGCGCCTTCTCGCTGCGCAAGCGACCTGACCTTTACTTTGCAGGTCAGATGACCGGCGTCGAAGGCTATGTGGAATCGGCGGCATCCGGCATCCTCGCGGGCAAAAATATGGCGCGTGCTCTGGCCGGCAAACAGCCGCTGCTGCTGCCTGCCGACAGCATGCTCGGCGCGCTGTCCCGCTATATCAGCGACGAAAGCGTCAAGAACTTTCAGCCGATGGGCGCCAACATGGGCATTTTGCCGCCGTGGCCGGAGCGTGTCAAGGACAAGACCGTCCGCTGTGAAAAGATAGCGACCCGCGGTCTTGACCATCTCAAGGAATATTTGCAGACGGTGGATTAAACACCGCTTGCTCGTGACCGGACAGCGCCGGAAGATGCGGTGCTGTTTGGGCTGATACATATGAACATCTGCCGCACCGGTTTTGACGGTGCGACAGATTCTGCTTTTTCTGCCCGTCAAGGAAAAGCGTGAAGCGAAGATGGCGGAGAAACGAGGTTACTGAATATGAAGATCATTGTGGATGCCTTTGGCGGAGACAATGCGCCGCTGGAAGTTCTCAAGGGCGCACAGCTGGCTGCACAGGAATACGGCGTAGAAATTCTGCTGGCGGGCGACCGCAGCGAGATTGAACGCTGTGCAAAACAGAACAGCATCTCGCTGGACGGCATGGAAATTCTGGATGCACAGGGAATGATTCCGGTCGAAGCGGACCCGACCACCCTGTTAAAAGAGTATGAAAACTGCTCGATGGCGGTTGGCATGCGCGCACTCAAAGAGGGCAAGGGCGACGCATTTGTCAGCGCAGGCAGCACCGGCGCTCTGGTCGTCGGCGCTTCGCTGATCGTCAAACGTCTGAAAGGCGTGCGCCGCACCGGTATTGCCACCGTTATCCCAAACGAAAAGGGCTGCTTTTTGCTGATGGATTCCGGCGCCAACGCCGAGTGCAACAGCGATATGCTGGTGCAGTTTGGCATGATGGGCAGCGTGTACATGAATAAGATTCTGGGCGTCGATTCCCCGAAAGTAGGTCTGATCAACATCGGCACCGAGGAGACCAAGGGCCTGGATTTGCAGGTGGAAACCTATCACAAGCTGCAGAACGCACCGGTCAACTTTGTTGGCAACGTCGAGGCGCGCTCGCTGCCGATGGGCGAATGTGACGTCGCAGTCTGCGACGGCTTCACCGGCAACGTGGTGCTCAAGCTCATCGAGGGCATGGCAAAGTTCTTCTC
>NZ_CALXIN010000091.1 GCF_944388365.1 uncultured Negativibacillus sp.
GGTCAGCATAAATCAGGGTGCTCTGCCCTTCCTCACTTACATTGGGCAGCAGGATTTCCCGACAGACATACTCCTTGCCCCAGGCGCCCTGCTGTTGCTCCACCACAAACAGGTGGCGGTAGCCCTGCTCCTGCACCGCCTGATTTGGCACACGGTAGCATCCGTCCTCCACCGTTTCGGGCAGAGCAAGGCTCACCAGCGGCAGGCGATTGCGGCTGGTGATGCAGGAATAGACGGTCGCTGCTCCCATCAGGACAAAAAACAGCGCAAGAAGTGCTCCATACCATTTTACCTTGTTCATATTCCATCACTCATTTAAAAAGATGTTCATCTTGGTTTGAATCGACTTTGCTGTCTCCTCGGCAGTGGCAAGGTCGTACTGATAATAGTTATCCAGCTCTTCCTGTAACAGTCCAAAGATTTCTGTCTCGGAGCAGGCAAAATTGCGCTGCAGGTTCCACGCATGAATCTGCTCCACCGCCTGCTCGGTCAGCTGCTGTGGGTCGCCCTGCTTCCAGTTGGTGATCTCGGTCATGATGCTGCGGTAGTAGTTACATTCCAAGGTAAAGGAATGATAGAAATTCTGGATATTGATCGGCACCCAGGCATGAAACTGACCGGTATAGTCCATCACCGCCTCGTGCTCCAGACTTTCGGGCGGCTGCTTCTCGGAGATACAATAGGTCAGAAATTCCCAGGCAAGCTCTTTGTTTTCGCAGCTGCGGACGATGCCGTAGTCAGCCTGCAAGGTGGAAAAACCAAACTGCCCATCGTGGCTGCACATTGGCACCGGCGGCAGGATGTTCGGATAGTCGATCAGCATATTGTGGGTATCCATCGAGGTGACATCGTAGTTGCAGAACAGATAGTTTTCCTGCATAAAATCATCCACTCCACCGGCAACACGGGTCATATCCCAGTCCGCCATCTCCTCCAATTTGGGGATCTCTTCCTTGGTTCTCTTTAAATAGGTGATAAAATCCGGGCTGTCAAAGTTTGCTGTTGCTGTCTCAATGTCATAGTACGCAGGAAATTCATATTCAAAAAACCATCCGCTGGTGATACCAGGCATGATGGAAAAATCCTTTCCTGTCCTCTCGCTCACCTGACGGTACAGGTCGAGCATCTTCTCATAATCCAGTGCATCGGGTGCATCCAGTCGAGCCTCTTCGAGCAGCGGGCGGCTCAGATAGGTCATATCGTACAGAAAATAAAACGGCAGCGAGTACAGTCCGCCGTCGTACTCCTTCGCCTTAAAGATATTGGTATAGTAGTCCTCGCTGTGAAAATCGCTGTCCATCTCCATAAAGTCATAGAGGTTGCACAGCAGTCCGCTTTTGGCATAGCGGCTGACCGACATCTGCGCCAGATCGACGATGTCGGCTGACTGCCCGCTCATCATCTCCACCGAGGTACGCTGCAGATACTCCTCCCAGCTTTCCCCGACCGAACCGCTCTGCTGGGCAACCGAGACCTCGATCTGTACTTCGGGATGCAGCTGCTCAAACTCTTGGGCGCGCTCCCTGATCTCCTCATCGTAATAGGTGCTGACCCGCAGCGTTCCGCTCAAAGGCTTGTCCTGTGGAGCAGCTGCCGCATCCTGCCCGCTTGTCTGCTCGGATGCAGGCGGCTTGGTCAGCTGCTCATAGATTTCTGTATCGTTTGACTGACAGCCGGTCAGCAGGCACAGTACAGCCAGACAAAGACAAACAAATCGTTTCATTCCGCACCTTCCTTTTACAAAGTAAACAGTTTCTCATGAGGACAGTGTAGCATACTCCCTCACCTTTTTCAATGCCTTCCAGCTTGAAGCCGGACACTGTTCGCGTTGTCGGTCAGGCGCAGAGCCGATACCCTCGCTCGCAAGATGCTGAGCTGATACCCTCGCTCTCGCGAAGGTCGGAGTTTCCCTTTTTAGGGCTTGAAGCTGGGCACTATTCGCGTTGTTGGCAAGGTGCTGAGCCGATACCCTCGCTTTCGCGAAGGTTGCGCGACCTCCGGTCTTACTCGTTTGAGAAGGTCGGTACTTCCCTTTTTAGGGCTTAAAGCTGGATACTGTTCGCGTTGTTGGCAAGGTGCTGAGCCGATACCCTCGTTCTCGCGAAGGTCGGAGCTTCCCTTTTTAGGGCTTGAAGCTGCGCACGGTTCGCGTTGTCGGTCAAGTGCAGAGCCGATACCTTCGCTCTCACGAAGGTCATGCGACCGCTGGTCTTTCTCGTTTGAGAAGGTCGGAACTTCCCTTTTTAGGGCTTGAAGCTGGACACTATTCGCGTTGCTGGCAAGGTGCAGAGCCGATACCCTTGCTCTCGCGCTTCTACAAATCCTTGGGCGCGGCAGCCATTTTTACATGGGCAGACAGCTTGTAATGTGCGGCCGGTTCTGGTATCATGGAGAAGGAATAATGAACAGATTGACAAGGGAGGAATTGATGATGAACTTTATTTTTTCTGAAGGACGCTTGGACTGCCGCAGTGAGGACGGACTGCCGATGGGAAACATCACCTTTCCGGCGGTGGACGAGCGTGTGGTGAACATCGACCACGTATTTACTTCGCCTGTTTTTCGCGGACAGGGCGTCGCTGAAAAGATGATGGACGCGCTGATGGCGCATCTGGAAAAGGAAGGCAAGTTGGCGCGGCTGACCTGTCCATACAGCCAGCACTACATCGAGAAGCATCCACAGTGGAGCCATCTGGTGGAGCGGTAAGGAGACGGGCCACATGATTACTAAACAAATGATCCGCAGCGAGGAGGCCATCTGCACCTATATCCGCAAAGCCGACCAGTCGATGGCGGCGCTGGGCTTTACCGAGCACAGCTTTGCCCATGTGACCAAGGTCGCCGAATTTGCCCAGCGTCTACTGCTGGAGCTGGGCTATCCGGAGCGCACCGGTGAGCTTGCATGGATTGCGGGATATATGCACGACATCGGCAACATTGTCAACCGCATCGACCACGCGCAGAGCGGCGCGATTATGGCGTTTCGTATTCTGGACAAGCTGGGCTGCGACCCTGAGGAGCTGGCCACCATCGTCAGCGCCATCGGCAACCACGACGAAGGCACCGCGTTTCCGGTCAACGAGGTCGCTGCCGCGCTGATTTTAGGCGACAAAACCGATGTACGCCGTTCCCGCGTGCGCAATCAGGACCCTGCCACCTTTGACATTCACGACAGGGTAAACTTTGCGGTTGTCGATTCGAGCACCGAGTTTGACGCGCAGCAAAAGGCTGTCACGCTGACGCTGACCATCGACACCTCCATCTCGCCGGTGATGGATTATTTTGAGATTTTTTTACAGCGAATGGTGCTTTGCCGCAAGGCCGCCGAGAAGCTGGGATTACAGTTTCATCTCCTCATCAACGGGCAGATGGTATTATAAGACAAGTGCAAACAACGCCCTCCCGTGCAGAAGAAATTCTACACAAAGCAGGGCGTTTTTTTTACAGGAGGGTTCCTGCGAGCCAGGCCCGCACACAGACTTTCTGCAAAGTCACACTTTAAGTGGTGCGGGCATGAGAAGGAGCAAAGCTCCTTCTCCGAACATTCTTCTAAACCTTTGTGGGCCTACGCGGCCCAGGCCCGCACACAGACTTTCTGCAAAGTCACACTTTAAGTGGTGCGGGCACGAGAAGGAGCAAAGCTCCTTCTCCGAACTTTCTTCTAAGCTTTTGTGGGCCTACGCGGCCCACACCCGCGGAAACTTTCTTGTGTGAAGAAAGTTTCACAAAGAGCACACAAGGAACCTCCTGGTTCCTTGACCTCCAGCTAAAGGGGTCATACTTGACCCCCTTTGAACCCCCACACATCGTCAGTAAGTGCGCTTGACAAAGGCACTCTGCTGTCCGAAGTGGTACGCCAGTATTTGTTATCCTCCCCCTGACTTCCCCATTGGTAAGAGAATATCAGGCATTGCACCTGCCGCTTAGGAAAATAAGCAGTTCCGCCGTTGTACTTTCCCCCTTGGGAGTGGGGTTTCAAAAGGGGCTTGCCCCTTTCGTTGGGGGTGTCGGGACCAAGTGGTCCTGACTGTGTCTTTGGTGACTTTCTTCACACAAGAAAGTCACCGCAGTGCAGGGCGCGGAGCCCTGCATAGTGGGTCTTGCAGGGACTTCCCTGCAAACGTTGCCCTACCTCCAGCGGGTGGTCGTCCGCTGGACATAGCCCTTGAAGTTCGGGCAGCGCTTGCCCAGCTGCGATGGGTCGGAGAAGGTCAGCTCGCGGACCGTCTCGTCGCCGGCAAAGTTGGAATCGGTGAAATGAATCGTCCCGTCAGGGTCGATTTTCGAGATAAAGCCGGCGTGACCGTGCTTGCCGTTAAACCAGATGGCCACGCTGGGCGCACACAGGTGCATCTTGCGCTCCTGCGGCGTGGAGTTGTTCCAGTAGGCTTTGGCGTCGACGTTGCCCGACGAGCCGACGCCGGTGGCTTTGGTATACAGCGCCGCTGCATAGGTCAGACACTGTCCGCCCCAACGCGGCTTTTTGGTGGATACGGAAGGAAGTTTTTCTTGCCGCATGGTGCCGTCCCTCCTTGTTGAGAATACTGTCACAAGGCAGCCGGTGTCGAATCCTGCCGCCCTCTCCATCCTATGTTTGGCACAAAATTTGGTGCGGGACTGGCAGCCGCAGACAGAATATGGTAGAATGATGGTGACAACCTTTGCCCGAAAGGAAGGATCTGCTATGAAATTTATCCGCCTGCTGCTGATACTGCTGGCGCTGGGAGGTATCCTTTTGCTCGGCGGCTGCCGTCGTCTGTCGTCGGCCGAGCCGTCCGAGACTGTCTCTGATACGTGGACAGCCGATCAACTCTGCGAGCAGCACGCCGACTTTTTGGAGAACTTTTTCTATCTCTTTTCCGAGCCGTTTTCCTCCACCGACCAGCTTTCTTCGGAGTCGGTGCTGTTTTTTACACTGATCGAGCTGTACGACGAGCAGGGCGATTCGGCTTTTGCCTACGACGAGGCGCTGGACGCCTATCTGCTGCCCGCCGACCTTGTGCGCGAAGGAGTCGCGCTCTGGTTTGGCCTGGAAGGCTTTGATGGCAGCGATTCCGAGCGCTATCAGGCCGAGGGCGACGGGTTTCTCTATTCCACCGCTCATGGATTCCCCATCGTCTATCCTCGGATTGCCTCGGCACAGCTCGACGGCGATCAGCTGCATCTGCACGTGGAATACACCAATCCTGAACAGGACGGCAACCCTGTGACCGGTGTGCTGGACTTTGTCTTTGTCGTCGAGGAGGATTCTCTGCGGGCAGTCCGTGCGGTCGAAGGCTAATGCGCCTGTCCACGTATCGTGGACAATTCACCTTTTCTCCTGCTGCCGCATAGGATAGGGCAGCATGTTTTTGGAGGAGGTGAGGACAGTGTCCGTTTTGCAGACGGCGCTCGGTCAGGACGGCGGTCAGACCGTTGTGGAGCGTTTGGTGTCGATGATTCCGCTGGTGCTGCTGCTGATCGGCGTGGTCACCGTCATTCTGCTGATCGTCCGCACCGAGTCGAAGGACTGCGACCTCGCTCTGCCGGTCGGCGAACCGGAGACGGTCAGCGGGCGGGTGCTGTACTCCACGCTGATTGAAACCCGCGCCTACTACAAAAACAACCGCCGGCAGATGGCGATTATCTTCATCTGCGCGATCATCTCCTGCTTTGCGGGACTGACGGTGCTGATGATCTCGGTGTTTTACTTTCCTGATCAGGCGCAGACGGCAGGAGCTGCCGCCGGTGCGGTGATGAGTCTGGTATCGGGCGGTTTTTTCTGGATTTTCCGCCAGTGCAGACGACAGGTGGAGCGTTATTTTCACGCGCTGATCCGGCTGCAGAGCATCTTCATCGCCGTCGAGCTATGCAAGAATTGCAGCGAGCCGCTGCGCGACGAGAAGCACGCGCAGCTCATCGACGCCTTGATGAAAGCGTGCGAAAACAGTCCGGTGGCGCCGACAGCAGCATCAGAGCAAAAATAAGCCCAGCCCTCTTGATAAAAAGGAGGGCTGGGCTTTGTGCGTCTATTGAGGACATTTTTATTGTGCAGGCACGAGAAGGAGCGAAGCTCCTTCTCCGAACTTTGTGCGAAAATGATTGCAGGCTTACGCAGCCTACATCCGCGGGTATCTTTGCAGGAGGGTTCCTGCAAGACCTCTTTTGCAGGGTAGTCCCTGCAAGAATATTGGGGGCCTACGCGGCCCACACCCGCGGTCGATTTCTTGTTGCGAAGAAATCGACGAAAGACGCACCAAAAACCTCCTGGTTTTTGGATTTCCAGCGAAAGGGGCTGCGCCCCTTTTGAAACCCCTTTGCATCGGCAGAAAGTGCGCTCGACAAAGGCACTCTACTGTCCGAAGTGGTACGCCAGTATTTGACATCCTTCTGCTGCCGGAGCAGATAGGGGGAGAGAACTTCGCTTTGCGAAGTTCCCGAGGGGATGTGCCCCTTGGAGGAGAATCCAAAGAGGATACCTCCTCTTTGGCGAATCTTTGGTTCCTTTCTTTTCGAGAAGAAAGGAACCGCAGTGCAGGGCGCGGAGCCCTGCATAGTGGGTCCGCAGGGACTTCCCTGCAACGAACAAAAAAGGTTCGGAGAAGGAATTTTCATTTCCTTCTCCCTCCCCTTATTCCAGTGAAAAGGTCACCGTCACGTCGCCGTCTCCCAGCGCGGCGCGCAGTTTTTCTGCGTCCACTCCTTCGATTTTGGCGATGGGCGTCAGGCTCCAGGAGTTCTGGTCATAGTAGATGACCAGCGTGCGGCCCTGATACAGGATGATGTCTCCTGCGGTGGTGTTCATCTGCTGGTTGTTCTGCGGCAGACGGACGCCGAGGTCCGCTCCCTTCTCCATCTGCGCATAGTCGCTCATCGTGAGCGTCAGCGGTCCTTCTTCCAGCAGCTCCTTGAGCGCATCCACGCTGGAATTGTCCGCCCAGGCGGCGGTGAATTCGCTCTCCCCTGCCTGAATGTGCAGCATCTGCGTTTCCTCCTTGTCGGTGTCGGATGTCGTTGTCTCGGTTGTCGGTTCGGCTGGCTGTTCGGTCGATTCGGTCGTTGATTCGGCTGGCTGCTCGGTCGGTTCGGTCGTTGATTCGGTCGGCTGCTCGGTCGGTGATTCGACTGGCTGTTCGGTCGGTTC
>NZ_CALXIN010000092.1 GCF_944388365.1 uncultured Negativibacillus sp.
GCGCCGCTTCCAGATGGTAGTGATCATACTGTGGACAGCTGGCGGAGGCAGTGCTCGCACCGGTAGGCACATCCATCACTACGATAGCGCCCTGATCAATCTGTTCTCCCACCTGCTCGACTACCTGCTGCATCCGTTTATCGAGGGTGAGGATGACTCCCTGCTGCGGCGGTCGGGAACTGCTCTCCACCTGCATGGTGCCGTTTTCCATCGGGCGTCCCAGTGCATCCACCTGGCAGCGCACCGTCACTTGCTCTCCGGCGGCAGCAAGCCGGTCATTGTAGGCTTGTTCAATGCCGCTGACTCCATTTCCCTCTCCATCCAGATAACCCAGCAGATGCACTGCCAGCTGCTCGGAAGGATCATGCGGCAGACGGGAAGATACGGTAAAATTTTCCACGTCGGCTGCATAAACCTTTTGACCATCCTCCAAAGGAAGGACAAACGGCGTTCCCTGTGCGGCAGCATCCAGAGCCAGACGGCGGCTGGTGCCGGTGATCTGCTCCGCACATGCCTGTACCGCATCATCGGTCGGCAGCACAGCAAGATAATTGCGCTGTTCGGTGTCGGTGAGCGGCTGTAGGTTCCGGTCATAAATCTGTCCTCTGGTCGTGGTAATCTGCAAGGTATAGGCACTTTGACTCTGTGCTGCCTGCTCCAGACCCACGTTCATGCTCAGCGCATACAACCGCACCATCAGTCCGCTGGCGATGGTCAGCATCACTACAAAAACGCCGACGATCCTCCACTGCATCTGTCTTTTTTCCACGGCAAAGACCTCCTCTGAACTATCTTTTCATTTCAGAGTATAGGTCGATTTTTGCAGTTTTATCCATTGTAAAAATGCAGTGTTCCCTGTACATAAGGTTGCAAAAAGCAGCGAAAACGTCTATAATAATACAAGGATAGAGGACATATACAATTTCAGAGGGGATCTTTTTATGAATCGTTTTGAAATTATAACAGGTGATCTTACAACCGTTTCCACACAGGCGATTGTCAACGCCGCCAACAATACGCTGCTCGGCGGAGGAGGCGTGGATGGTGCCATCCACCGTGCTGCCGGCCCTGAGCTTCTGGAGGAGTGCCGCACGCTGGGAGGCTGCCCTACCGGTCAGGCAAAGCTGACCCGTGGCTATCAGCTTCCTGCTCAGTACGTCATCCATACGGTCGGCCCAATCTGGCAGGGCGGAGAAGCAAACGAAGAACAACTCCTGCATCAGGCCTACCTTTCCTGCCTTCAGCTGGCAGTCGAACACGGCATCAAGACGGTCGCTTTTCCTTCGATCAGCACCGGCGCCTACCATTTTCCGGTCAATCGTGCCGCGGAAATCGCGGTATCGACCATCCTTGACTTTTTAAAAACGGATGACACCCTGGAACAGGTGCTGCTGGTCTGCCACGACGAACGCACTGCGATTGTCTACCACATCGCCCTGGACCAGTATCCAAACAAACGTTAAAAAAAGACGAATCCAATGGATTCGTCTTTTTTTATGTTATCCTTCATGGTTTTGTTTGAGTGTCTGCAAAATCTCCTTGAGCAGTCCCATGCAGACCTCCAGTCCCTGTTCGTTCTGATCGTGAACAGGACTGTATTCTACAAAGTCCGCCGAGCAGACGCGCGGATCGGCAAACAAGGTGCGCAGTGTCTGATGGGTCTGTTCGATGCTCGGACCGTCAGGAATCGGGAGTCCGGTGGCGGTATATTCGCCGGCATCCATAAAGTCCACATCAAAGCTCAGGTGGATATAGGGAGTTTTGATGCTGTCCAACAGCTCCCGACAACAGCGCTCGATGCCTTTTTCCTGAATTTCCGGCATCCGAATTGTGCGGATGTTGTGCTGTGCCAGAATCTCTTCCTCGCCAGGATCGACACTGCGCGAACCGATGTAGTACAGGTTCTGCGGCAGGATAAACGGCACCTGTGCACCCATATTTTCATACAGACGGCTGTCACCCAGTCCCAGCGCTGCTGCCAGCGGCATTCCATGAATGTTATGGGACTGCGATGTTTCGTTGGTGTTGATGTCGGTGTGTGCATCAATCCAGATGACGCTCAGCTGATCCGCAGGAATGCTGCGTGCCACTCCTGCCAGAGAACCGATACCCAGCGCATGATCGCCGCCGATCACCAGTGGAAACTGCTCGTCATGCAAACCGCCCGCTACGGCATCTGCCAGCTCCCGACAACATGCGGTAACCTCGTCGAGGTACTTCATGGTCGGTTCCTTATATTTGTCCTCCGGCTTCGGCTGGGTGGACAGCAGTGTCACTCTGCCGACGGTGTGTCCGCACTGCTCTGCAAGCCCTGGGAGATTCTTTCTGGAAAACTCTCTGGCTGCCAGCTGGGTTCCAGGATTGTCACAGCCATAGTACAGAGGGACATTGATGATTTTTATATCCATAGATAAAGTTCCTTCTTTCTGTGATACTGAAAAGCTGCACTTATTCTAGCACACTTTATGCAAAAGGAAAAGCCTAAACGGTCGATGTTATGATTTGTTTACAACTTCCAAAAGGAGTATAAAGCAATCCGACCGGCGCCGATTTTGTAAATCAGTGCCGGTCGGATTTTATTTTACCGTATCGGTATTATTTTTTCGTGCAATTAGCAGGTTGCGCCGCCGACCAGATGCAGTTTTGCACCAATGATCTGCTCTTTGCGCTCCAGCAGCTCATTGCCGAGCAGCTGTTTCTGTACATTCTCGAAGCCGAGACGCTCGATGGTGTCGGAGAAACGTTCACCGGTTTCACCCTGTTCACGGAAGAGCAGGATGGCCTTTTCGATGATCTGCATTACTTCTTCCTCGGAGGTAAAGACTGGGTCAAGCGGTCTGCCGTGAGCAAACTTCTTGCCCCAACGTCCGCCGATGTAGACGCGGTAACCATAGTCGCCGTCCGGCATTGCCTTGAATGGGCAGGTGCCTACGCAGCGTCCGCAGTTGTTGCAGATATTTTTGTCGATCTGCAGAACGCCGTCGACAACCTTTGCAGCTTTGACTGGACAAGCGTTTTCAACCTGGCAGACTTTGCAGCCGCGGCACAGATCTGCCTTAAAGCCAGGAATTCTCTGTCCGACAATACCCAGGTCGTTGAGGTTTGGTTTGACGCAGTTGTTCGGACAGCCGCCGACTGCGATCTTGAATTTATGCGGCAGTTTGACATCTGCATAGCCCTTGAAGAAGCGCTCATGAATCTTGTTGGACAGATCAAAGGTGTCGATCAGTCCGTACTGGCAGGTAGTACCCTTGCAGGATACAACCGGACGAACCTTGGAACCGGTACCGCCGGTCTCCAGACCAGCTTCCTCTACGAAGGCGCGCAGGTCGTCGATCTTGTCGTAAGGTACGCCCTGAATCTCGATGGTCAGACGGGAGGTCATCGCAATTTCGCCGTTGCCGAAGCGCTCTGCTGCTTCGGTGATGCACTGGCTCTCCTCTGCGGTGATCTTACCGTTGCGGGTGATGATACGGGCATTGAAGTTATCGGTGCCCTTGTTGTGCAGGAAGCCCCATGCCTTGACGCGCTTGATGTCCTCTGCGCTGACGGTCACCTGACCGCTCTGTTTTGGCATAACGTTGACGGTCAGACCACCTTCCAGCACCTTGGTGTTGGTGTAGCCGTAGAAACGCATCCGGTTCTGCAGCAGATATGCACGTTTGCCCTTGTCGCAGACCAGCAGTACCTTTTCATCCTTGGCAATGCCTTTGATCTCGCCGTTGACCTGGGTCAGATCGACATACTGAGCACCGGCAATCTTTGGCTGCAGTGCAGCGTCGATGATGCGGTATTCCTCTGCTTTGCCCTGCATGAATTCCCATGGAGTAAAGCTGTCCAGACGGCCTTCCATCTTGTTCTTGAGAACGTTGAGGGTGGTGACAAACGGATGGATTGCGGTGGAGAACGGTGGTGCATACGCCATGTCCATATTGGACAGCTGGTCGAGAGTAGCACCCATGGTCAGTGCAACAACACCGATGTCGGTGATCTTATCCACTGCACCGGCACCCAGAACCTGTACACCCAGCAGTTTGTTGGACTTGCGGTCCGCAATCAGTTTGATGATAAACAGGTCTGCACCTGGATAGTAGTGTGCTTTGTCGTCAACAACAGCAACTGCCGATACAACGTCGTAACCGGCATCCATTGCTGCCTGTTCGCTTAAGCCGGTACGTCCGCCGTTGAGGCCTGGCAGTTTGACAACTGCGGTACCCAGGGTACCTTCAAAGCTGCTCTCGGTGCCGTACATCGACTCTGCCAGAGTGCGGCCTTCCATGTTGGCAGCCGAACCCATTGGGGACCATGCTCTCTGCTCGGTCATGCGATTGTAGACACAAGCGCAGTCACCGGCCGCATAGACATGTTCCAGATTGGTTCTCATCTGTTTGTCCACCAGAATGGTGCCGTTCTTTGCCATCTCCAGGCCGGTGTCACGCAGGAAAGCGGTGTTTGGACGGATGCCCAGCGACATAACAACGACGTCTGCCTTCAGCTCGCCATCCGGAATCTTGATGCCCTCTGCCTTGGAATCACCCAGAACTGCTTCCAGACGGGTGTTGAGCAGCACTTTGATGCCCTTTTTCTCGAGGTGGCGTTTTGCGTAGTCTGCCATATCCTTATCAAAGCCTGGCATGATCTGATCTGCCATATCAATGACGGTGACGCTCAGACCTTTTTCTGCCATGTTTTCAGCAGCTTCCAAACCAATGAAGCCGCCGCCGGCAACTACCGCACGTTTTGCACCGGTCTGTTCGAGATACTCTCTCAGCTCAATGGCATCCTCCGGTGTACGCATGGTGAATACGCCAGGCAGAGAAACACCCTGCAGTGGAGGTACGATGGAAGAAGCGCCACATGCGATGACACATTCATCATAGGTGTAGGTTTCCTCGGTGCCGGTGCGCAGGTTTTTAGCAACAACCTGTTTTGCTGCTGCATCCAGCGAAGTAACCTCCCGCTCTACCAGAACCTTTGCGCCGGTGAGTGCGGTGAATTTAGCAGGTGTATTGACGATCAGCTGTTCCTTTTCCGGAATCAGTCCGCCGACATAATATGGAAGTCCACAGCCGGCATAGGAAATATCTTTGCCCTTGGTCAGGATGGTGACCTCAGCCGCAGGATCCATTCTCTTGATTTTGGCAGCTGTCTTTGTACCAGCTGCAACGCCGCCAATGACAAGCACTTTCATTAGAATACCCCTCTTTTCTTTGTCGTAAAATATGATCTTCCCAGTATTGAAGAAACCTCTCCGGCACGATTCCCCAATGGTGCACGGATGTTTCTCCTCTAACTTTTTTATTATACAATTTTTTAACAAAGAAAAAAAGTGGACAAACCCGCTTTTGAGTATAATATATTCTTTTGGATTGATAAAAAATTCTTTTGATTTTTCTACTTCTGAACGTTTTTTACAAAAAACATGGTCGAAAATTGGCTTTCTGCAGGGGATAGCTTTGGTACACCTAAAAGATGGGAAATACTGACAAAAACTCTCTATTCCCATCCTCTTGGAGTTATAGTAGAATAAAACTGACAACATCATAGGCTGGATTTAAAAAAGGGGCGAATGTATTTGAAAAGGAAAATAGCCTGCTGTGTAGTAATTGTTTTTATTGTCTTGCTGATTTGTCTTGCAATATATTTTAAGCCAGTATCTCTTTCAGCTGTTATAGATGAAGATTGTCAAGTCAAAATAACAATCAGTGAGCTTGGTGTCAGAAATGGAGAAGCATATATTGATTCTGTCCCCTATCAGTCCATTACCCTGCAACAAAAAAATTCTATTTTAGCTTTGCTAGAGCAGTACGCTTATCAAAGAACATTTGCAACACCATTTTCGGACGGCTCTCTGTCTGGATTAGGGAACAGAGTTCTCTATATCTATGTGTATGATGATATTTCCTTGGTTAACAATATTTGCATCACATCATCTGGAAAAATCAGCATCAACGAGAAAAGCTATCATATGAAAAATGCAGATCAGTTCATTGAACTTATCGCTGAGATCATGGGTAGATAACGAACACGCATATTACTAAGCTGAACAGGACGTTATTATAAAAAGAGGAGGAGCCTTTGTTTTTTCAAAGGCTCCTCTTCTTTTATTCTTCTACATACTGCCGATACAGTTGTTCAAAGCGTACGTCTTCCCACACAAAGCGCCCATCTTCACCGGAATTTTTGATCTCCTGAAGGATGGATTTTGCAAGCATATTCCCTAGCCTTGGATCCTGTTCCTTCTGTGGAATGTCCCGATAGAGCGTTGTTTTCTCCGGTTCCCACCTTTCCTGCAAGGCAGACAGCATTTTGGTGAGCAAAGCAAACACCCGTTCCTTGTCCTTTTCTGCCATGACAATCTGCAAATAGGTGCTGTATTTTCCATAGTGCATCAATTCAAAAACATCTGCACCGGCTGACGCAATGTCCGCCAGCCGCTCTGCCTGCTGGTTGTCTGCTTCCTTTAATGCAATATCAATCAGAGACAGCAAGATGGACTGCACTTCGGTAATCTGAGAAAAAAGCTTTTGTTCCAGCGCTTGCTTTGCTTTCGGATAATTTTCCTGCGCGATATCCAGCTGTGCCTGAAAATAAATCTTGTCCAACGGGCGCTCGTTTTCGATTTCATCCAAAAGCTGTTGTGCCTGCTGATAATTCTCCTGTGTAATATAGCGGGAAACCAACATCCTTCTGGTCGTATTATGAACCGCTGTGTCCTCACTATCTAGCAAACGATGATACAGTGCATCAATCTGCTGCTGATAGTTTTCCTTTTCCTCCACATGAAAGAAAATCAACCCGCCTTCCAGCACACTTGCCAACATGCAGGCAAGGCGGTCGGAGTTGGGATACTCCCTCATCCTTTCCATCGCCATTTCAAAGCCTGCTGCAAAGCCCTGCTGTTCCATGCAGCAATAAACCTCATTTGCAAACACACCAATTTGCTGGTCGCTGAGATGCTCCTGAAAACACAGAAGGGTATTCAAATCCACCCGAAGCAGTCTTGCCAGCGCCGGAAGGAGGGTGATGTCTGGGTAACAGCTTCCCGTTTCCCTTAGTTAAAGATATTGTTGGGTATCTCAAGATGTGTCATTCGATTTTGCCGATAAAGCGGTAGA
>NZ_CALXIN010000093.1 GCF_944388365.1 uncultured Negativibacillus sp.
AGACCCGCAATATTTTTGCAGATAGTTCGGAGAAGGAGCGCTGCTCCTTCTCATGCCTGCGCCTACAAAAGGAACGGTTTCACAGAATGTACGGGCGCAGGCCTAGGAACCACCCTGCAACAAAGAAGATTCGGAGAATAAAAAATCCCCCGCCAGAGACGTCCGGCAGGGGAATCAGTTACGTTATAATTGCTTTTGAATATAGCCGCCGCCGAGAACAGCGGTGCCGTCGTACAGCACACAGGATTGTCCTGGAGCGGGTGCGCGCTGTGGAGTGTCGAACACCACGCGCATCTGTCCGTCCGGCAGCAAGGTGACGGTGGCAGGCGCATCACTTGCGCGGGAGCGCACCTTGACGCTCACCTTCGCGGTCGGATTTTCCACACTCAGGTGTGGGTTTGGTTGAATCACACAGTCCTGCAGCAGGACACCGTCGGCGTATTCTTCGCCGGTGCGCGCAAGGTAGATGCGGTTGCTGGCAGGGTCGATCTCCTTGATGAACACCGGATAGCCCAGTGCGATGCCAAGGCGTTTGCGCTGTCCTACCGTGTAGTGAATCAGACCTTTGTGGCGTCCGCAGACACTGCCGTCCGGTGCGACAAAGTCGCCTGCCGGACATTTGCCCAGCTTCTGCTCGACAAAGGAGGCATAATCTCCGTCGGGCAGCCAGCAGATCTCCTGGCTGTCAGGAGCGTCGGCGCAGGCAAGACCCATCTCGCGGGCAATCTGGCGCACCTGTGGTTTTTCTAAGCCCTCCAGCGGCAGCAACAGCATCGAGAGCTGCTCCTGAGTCAGGCGGTAGAGCATATACGACTGGTCGCGCTCGAGGCAGGAGGATTTTTGCAGCACCGCCGTGCCGTCGGGCAGGTGATCCACGCGGGCATAGTGTCCGGTGGCGATATAGTCAAAGCCGTGCTCCTTTGCAAAGCGGCAGATGATGCCGAACTTGGTGGTCGGATTGCAGAAGATGCAGGGGTTCGGCGTACGTCCGGCGCGGTATTCGCGGCAGAATGGCAGGATGACATTCTGCTCAAACTCCTCATGGCAGCGGACCACATGGAGCTTGACATCCAGCTGCTGTGCGACGACCTGTGCAGCCTGTACAGCGGCAGCATGGACAGGAGAGAACTCAAGGATGATGCCCTCGACCTCATAGCCCTGACGCCGCAGCAGTTCGACGGCGACCGACGAATCGACACCGCCGCTTAAAGCGACGAGAACTTTTTTAGTGGACATGGCAGGCCTCTGGATCAGGCAGTTCGCCGATGATCGGTGTCGGGTCGATGCCGTTGCGGCGGTAGTAGTCGGCCAGCGCCTGTTTGATGGCCTGTTCCGCCAGTACCGAGCAGTGAACCTTAACCGGTGGCAGACCGTCGAGGGCTTCGACGACCGCTTTATTGGTGAGCTTGAGGGCCTCGGAGACCGGTTTGCCCTTAATCATTTCGGTTGCCATCGAGCTGGTGGCGATAGCAGCGCCGCAGCCGAAGGTTTTAAATTTGACATCGGTGATGATGTCTTTATCAATTTTGAGGTAAATTTTCATAATATCGCCGCAGGTAGCGTTGCCGACCTCACCGACGCCATCGGCGTCAGCGATTTCGCCGACATTGCGAGGATTGGAGAAGTGGTCCCAAACTTTATCAGAATACATCATAGTGATTGTCCTTTCTTTTATTACCATGCACAGGGAGGAATCCCTGTGGCATCCTCTTTTTTTATTTTATTGCAAAGGCTTTTTGTTTGTTGCAGGAAGATTCCTGCAAAGACCGCACCTCTGCTTTCTATGTTGTCCATTTTTTCTGTGGTGCAGAAACTTTCTGCAAAGACGATTGCGGGCTTACGCAGCCCGCACCCGCGATTACTTTCCTTTCACGAGGAAAGTAATCAAAGGCGTGCCAAAGAGGAGGATTCCTCTTTGGAAACACCTCCAAGGGGCACATCCCCTCGGGAACTTCGCATAGTGAAGTTCTCTCCCCCTATCTGCTCCGCCAGCGAGAGGATGTCAAATACTGACGTACCACTTCGGACAGCCGAGTGCCTTTGTCGAGCGCACTTTCTGCCGATACAAAGGGGGTTCAAAGGGGGTCAAGTATGACCCCCTTCGCTGGAAATCCAAAAACCAGGAGGTTTTTGGCGCGCCTTTCGTCCATTTCCTCGCGGAAGGAAATGGACCCCAGGGTGCAGGGGCGGGTAGCCACCCTGCAAAAAGGATTTTGCAGGGACTACCCTGCAAAGATACCTGCGGGTTGCGGGCTGCACAAGCCCGCGAAAAAAAGCCTTGTTTTTAAACGGAAATGATTGTATAATAAAACCAAAAAATGGAGCGTCAGGAGGAATTGTTATGCAAAAAATCACCATGCAGGACCTTGAACAGATCCACTGCCTTTCGCAGGTGGCTTGTTCGCCCGACGGCAGCAGCGTGGCCTTTGTGGTCACCCGCGCAAGCCTCGACAAAAATACCTACCTTTCTAACCTCTGGCTTTGGGAAAACGGCAGCTGCCGAAAGCTTACCAGTGGCGATAAAGAATCGGATTTTGTCTGGCTGGACGACGAACATCTGCTCTTTGCCGGCGACCGTAAGCACGACCATAAGCCGCAGCCAGGTCAGAGCGTCACCGTCTATAACCGCATCAATATCCATGGCGGCGAGGCGGAGGAATACTTTGTGCTGCCGATGAAGGCAAGAAGCCTCTATCCGGTAAGCGAAGATGAATTTTTATTCATCGGCACCTACGACCACTACGGCATCGACCTCACCGGATTGGAAGGCGAGGAGAAAAAACAGGCCATCGAGCGCATCGAGGAGGAAAAGGACTACGAGGTGTTCGACGAGCTGCCGTTCTGGTCTAATGGCAAGGGCGTCATCAATAAGCTGCGCAACCGCCTGTATCTGTTTGACCGCACAACCGGTGAGTGTAAGCTGTTAAGCCCTGAATATATGAACGTCAACACCTTTGACTATGATAAAGCGTCCGACCGCGTGCTCTACGGCGGCCACGACTATCAGTGGATGGACGACCAGAAGGACGATCTGTACGTCCTTTCGCTGCACACCGGCAAGCAGGTTGCTCTCCAGTTGGAACACAAATATGGCGTCGATGCTGCAAACTTTGTGGACGGCAAAATTTTGCTCGCCATGTCCACCGGTGAGCGCTACGGCACCAACGAAAACCCGACCTACTTCTTAGCCGACCCGGATACCGGCGCCATCACCGAGCTGTGCGACCTCGACCCAAGCCTGCGCTCGAGCGTCAGCTCGGACTGCCGTCACGGCGGCGGACGCACCCGCAAGACCATCGGCGAACACTGGTACTACACCGGCACCCGCGGCTACGATTCGATGATCGTCCGCCTGAGCCTCGACGGCAAGGAGACGGTGGTCACTCCGTCGGTACACGGCAGCATCGACTGCTTTGACTGGGCAAATGGCGCCTTCTACTATGTCGCCATGCGCGACAACGGCCTGCAGGAGCTGTACTGCTGCACCGAAAATGGCGAGGAAACCAAGCTCACCCACTTTAACGACGAATATCTCTCCACCCACAGCGTCGTGCCGGTCAAATATCTGTCCTTCACCGACAGCGACGGCGTGCAGATCGACGGCTGGGTCATGGAACCGGTCGATTACGACCCGACCAAGCAGTATCCAGGCATCCTCAACGTCCACGGCGGACCAAAGGCGGTCTACGGAACTCCGTTCTTCCACGAGATGCAGTATTGGGCAAACGAAGGCTACTTTGTCTTTTTCTGCAATCCGCGCGGCGGCGACGGACGCGGCAACGAGTTTGCCGACATCCGCGGCAAACGCTATGGCGTCATCGACTACAACGACCTGATGGAATTTACCGACACCGTGCTGGCAAAATATCCGCAGATCGACCCGCAGCACATCGGTATGGCGGGCGGCAGCTACGGCGGCTTTATGGCAAACTGGATCGTCGGACACACCAACCGGTTTGCAGCGGTGGCTTCCCAGCGCTCGATTTCCAACTTTATCAGCAAGTGCCTGACCACCGACATCGGCTACTATCACAATCTGTCGGCGGTACAGTCCGACCCATGGAACAGCCCTGCCGAGATGTGGGAGCGTTCTCCGCTCAAATATGCCGACAAGTGCAAGACACCGACGCTGTTCATCCAGTCGGATGAGGACTACCGCTGCTGGATGACCGACGCACTGCAGATGTTCACTGCACTGCGGATGCACGGCGTACCGACCAGACTGTGCCTGTTCCACGGCGAAAACCACGAGCTGAGCCGCAGCGGCAAGCCAAAACACCGCATCCGCCGTCTGCGCGAGATCACCGAATGGTTTAACCAGTATCTGAAGGGGGAAACACCGTGCAGATAACCACCCGCGCCTATACACCCGAGGATTTTGAGCGCTGCCGCTGGATTGAACAGGGCGCGGTGAAAGCAAACCACTATTTTGCCGACGTCATCGACTACTACCGCACCACCGCCGGAGAGCTGGCGGTGGCGTGTGTGGACGGGCAGCCGGTGGGCATGGGCAAACTGACCGTATTGTACGACGGTTCGGCATGGCTGGAACTGCTGCGCGTCCATCCTGACTTTCAGCGCAAGGGCGTCGGCCGCGCCATCTACCGCCGCTACTTTGAGCAGATCGAGCAGCTTGGCTGTCCGGCGGCGCGGATGTACACCGGTGTGCGCAACGTCGCCAGCGCCGGACTGGCGGAGTGCTTTGGACTGAGGCGCGGACCGGAGTTTCACTCGATGAGCGCTCCGACGCCAGATAAAACCCATCCGACCGGACTGCACCGCATCGAAGCGGCACAAGCCATCGAGCGTCTGCCGGAACTGACCCAGCAGACCGGCGGCTTTTTGAGCATCAACCACACCTTCTGTCAGCTCAACGAGCAGACGCTGCGCGGATTTGCCGCCGCCGGCTGGCTGTGGGCAGAAGGTGAAACCCTGCTGGTCGCAGGCGCACGCTTTCAGCCGCGCAAGGCACTGTACATTGCGGCGGCGCTGGGACAGACCGAGCGTGCGCTCGACCATGCCCGCCATCTGGCAGCAGTAGGCGGCGCGCAGAAGCTGACCTTCCACTTTGCTCCCGACCAGCAGGAGCTTCGGGAGCTTTGCGCCGCCAACGGCTTTGAGGACGATCCATCGGACGACGTGGTCATGGAGTGGATTCGTCCCTGATACAAGAGGATAATTGCATAAAAATACATACATATAGAACTAAAGGAGGAGTACGATATGTCCATCAAAAAGGTAGCATGGATCGGAACCGGCGTCATGGGAAGCCAGCAGGCAGGTCACCTTGCCAAAAACGGCTACGAGGTCAGCGCCTACACCCACAAATATGAAAAGCTGCTGGAGCTGGAGAAGGAGTTCGGCATCCATCCGTGCAAGACCATCGCCGAGGCGGTTAAGGACGCCGACGCAGTCTTTGTCATGGTCGGCTATCCGTCCGATGTGCGCGAGGTATTCTGCGACGAGGGCGGCATCTTTGACAGCGCAAAACCAGGAGCACTGTGCATCGACATGACCACCTCCTCTCCGTCGCTGGCAAAGGAGCTGTACGAAACAGGCAAACAGCGCGGCGTGCGCGTGATGGATGCGCCGGTTTCGGGCGGCGACAGCGGCGCACGCAATGCGACACTGTCCATCATGGTCGGCGGCGACGAGACCGACTTTGCCGAAGCGATGCCATTGTTTGAGTGCATGGGCAAAAACATCATCCTGATGGGACCTGCCGGCAGCGGACAGCACACCAAGGCTGCCAACCAGATTGCCGTCGCAGGCGCAACAGCAGCCTACACCGAGGCGCTGCTCTACGCCGAAAAGGCAGGACTGGACCCGCAGAAGATGCTGGCAGCCATCGGCGCCGGTGCTGCCGGAAGCTGGCAGCTTGCCAACATGGCGCCGCGTGCGCTGGCAGGCGATTTTGCGCCAGGCTTCTTTGTCAAGCACTTCATCAAGGACATGAAGATTGTCAAGGAGGAGAGCGAGAAAGCCGGCGTGGAGCTGGAGATGCTTAATGCCGTACTGGGACTGTACGAGCAGATGGCAGCTTCCGGCATGGAGAATGCGGGCACCCAGGCGCTCATCGACTACTATCATAAGAGAGAAAAATAACCGCAGAAACAACAAGGGCTGGCAACAAATGTTGCCAGCCCTTGTTTTGTCGTTTGTGCTTTTGTTTGCCTGAGAGCTAAAATCTTTTCTTTTCGTTTCTCTGCAAGCTTGCCTAAAAGACAAACACTTTTCTTTTGGCGGAACAAAATATGAAATATTTTGTTCTCTTTTCTGCGTAAAGAAAAGGTGGAAAGAAGATAAACATTTTTTATTTGGTTCGCTACTCTTTAGGGAGGGAAGGAGGTTTCGGTTCTCCTTAAACTCCCTTGAGAACTAAACACTTTTCATTTGGCTCGCTACTCTTTAGGGAGGGAAGGAGGTTTCGGTTCTCCTTAAACTCACTTGAGAACCAAACACTTTTCTTTTGGCTCCACCTTTTCTTTTAGCAAAGAAAAGGTGGAAAGAAGCTAAATACTTTTCATTTGGCTCGATACTTTTAGGAAGGGAAGAAACCTTGTACGTTTTCTCTCAAACTCCCCTGAAAGCTAAACACTTTTCTTTTGGCTCCACCTTTTCTTTTAGCAAAGAAAAGGTGGAAAGCAAAGAAAAGGTGGACTATTTTACAAAATAATCTGCGAGGTTTGCGTTTTCGTCGATGACAGGCTCGATCTGCGCGGTCTTGCAGGTCATCAGGGTGGTCACGCCTGGGCCGTGTCCCGACAGGATGCAATCGCTGTGGACGACCACGCCGATGGTGATGGCGCCGGTGACAAAGTTGCGGCCGTAGCGGGTGTCCGCATCCATGATTGCCACGATGTCGCCGAAGCGCAGCTTATCCAGTCCGTACTGCTGGCAGATCTGCTTGTCGTGCAGCGTGATGTCATAGTCGCCATAGTAGGAGGTCGATGCGCCCAGTCCCGAGCCCATGATGCAGCCTGGTACCACCTTGGCAACGCCGACCACCAGCTTGCCGTCCTT
>NZ_CALXIN010000094.1 GCF_944388365.1 uncultured Negativibacillus sp.
TATACAATAGCGTATCCGGCAGCATTTCGGGACTGAAAACGGTGATTGCCACGTACAGCCCAGGCAGAAAGATCGAGATAAAAAACGCCAGATACTTGAGCAGCCGGATAAACGAACCGTAGGCCGGACGATAGGAATAATCGTCCATGCTCTGAAAGTGCTCGGAAAACAGGTACGGCACAACCAGCGCAAACGGTGTGCCGTCCACCAGTATCCCGATGCGGCCCTCGTTGATCTTGGCGCAGAGAGTGTCGGGACGCTCGGTCGTACCTACCGAGGAAAAGGGTGAGAGCGGTTTTCCCTCCAGAAAGGGACGCAGATAGCCCTGACTGAGCACGATGTCCGAGCTAAGCTGTCCGAGCTTCTGCCGCACCGCCTCGACCAGCCGCGGTTCCACCGTATCGGTCAGGTACACCAGACAGATGTCCGTCCGGCTTTTCTGTCCGATGGGATACATCTCAAATTTGAGGCTGGGCGAGCGGATGCGCCGGCGAATCATCGACTGATTGATACGGATTGGCTCGACAAAGCCCTCCCGCGAGCCGGCAATGTTCATCTCGGTGCTCGGTTCGGACACCGATCGGAAACTGTATCCCTGCAAACCGCAGGCAATGCCGCGGTCCACGCCGTCGATGAGCAGCACCACAAAGCCCGCCATCAAAAAGGTAAACAGGTCATCATAGGTAAAAAATTCCTTCTGGTCGCCGGCAAACATCGTCTTTTGGCTGATCCAGTCGGCGATTGCCTCTCCGCTGGGATGTTCCAGCTTCAGCTGCGTCAGCGGACGCACAATCAGGTGGCTGAACAGCTGGAGGTTAATCATTCCCTCACACATCAGCACCGCTACCTTGACGCCGTCCACCTCGATCTGCCGGTCGAGCAGATCGGTGCTGTTCTGGGCAAAGGCGCGCACCTTCACTATATTTTCGCCAAGGTCGCGGCTCAGCGGCACCTGAGCCTGCTGGCGCGAACCAACGCCCTGCGGCTGGGAGGTATCCACCAGTCCCGCTTTGCGCGCCCGTCCGCTGTCCGGCTGCGGCCACAGCAGCTGCTGCCAGAATCCTTTGATCGACATTGCAGTCACCATCCTTTTTTGCTTGATGCCCGTCTGCCGCAGCGGCACGCGGGCCATTTTCTGACACTATTATCCGCATAAATTGCAGAATCTATACCAATACTGGGTGCAGAAAAATTGCAAGGGACGTGAAACTGATGTTGATTTCCTTTTTACGAACACTGATTCTTTACTCGGTGGTCATCTGCGGCATGCGCATCATGGGCAAACGGCAGCTCGGTCAGCTGCAGCCCTCGGAGCTGGTGGTGACCATCTTGATCTCCAACATTGCCACCCTGCCCATCGAAAACAGCGACGTGCCGCTGATTCTGGGCATCATCCCGATCCTGACGCTGATGAGCTTCGAAGTCATCCTGTCGGTGCTCACTTTAAAAAGTGTGCGGCTGCGGCGATTGATCTGGGGTGGTACCCGTGTCATCATCAAGGACGGGCGCATCGACCAAAAGGCGCTGGCCGGATTACGCTACTCGGTGGACGACCTGATGGAGCAGCTGCGTCAGAATGAGATTTTTGACCTGCGGCAGGTGGAATATGCCGTCGCCGAGACCACCGGTCAGCTTTCCATCTGCAAAAAAGCCCTCTTTGAGCCGATCACGCCGAAGACAGCCGGAATGACCGTTGCTCCTTCTGCTCCGCCCGCCATCATCATCAGCGACCGCAAAACGGTGCAGCAGGGACTGAGCTACTGCAAAATGCAGGAGGACGAGCTGCAAAAAATCCTGCAAAAAGAGGGGTACCGGCCGGAGGATATCTTCCTCATGACCTGTACCCCTGACAGAGATTATTATATTGTACCTGTGGAACATTAAAGGAGGCAACCTTTCATGAAACGACTGTATCCCGCCATCATCCTGATCGTTCTGATTCTGGGGCTGTCGGTGTTCACCCAGCTTCAGTGCCGCCGGTTTTATCAGGAGGGCACCCAGCTGCTTTCCGAACTGATGCAGCAGGCAAAAAGCGGCCACCTCGAAGAGGCAGCCGCTTTGGCAGGTCAGTTTTACGATCACTGGGACCAGACAAAAAACGCCATGGTTTGGTATATCCGACATGAGCCGCTGGAACGCATTACCGACATCTCCTCGCGGCTTATGTATCTTGCCATCTACGATGACCGCGCACAGCTGCTGGCACAGACCAACGAACTGATGGTCTGTGTCCGTGAACTGTATGACAACGAGCTTCCGCTTTTGCGCAATCTGGTATAAAACGAAGGCTTAGAGGTTGTTGTCCTCGCGCTCCTTTTCCTCCAGAATTTTGCGCAGCTCGTCCATGAACGAGTTGATGTCCTGAAATTCACGATATACCGACGCAAATCGGACATACGCCACCTGATCGACACGGCGCAGTTCTTCCATTGCAAGCTCTCCGATCTTGTGAGAGCTGACTTCCCCCTCCAGAGAGTTTTTCAGCCTTTGCTCAATCCTATCCACCATCTGCTCAAGACATCTGAGGGAAACCGGTCGTTTTTCACACGCCCGCAAAAGACCTTTGAGCAGCTTGTCGCGATTGAATGCTTCTATCGTTCCATTTTTCTTGAGCACCATCAGCGGCGTTGTCTCCACGATCTCATAGGTTGTGAACCGTTTCCCGCAGCGCATACACTCCCTGCGCCGGCGGATTTTTTCATCCTCATCCGTCGGTCTTGAATCAATCACTTTACTTTCAGAATACTGGCAGTATGGGCATTTCATAAATTGGTTTCCTTTCCTCTGGCACCATCTTTTTTAGGTGCCGGCTGGTTTGCACGGTTAGATCATACTTTCCGCTTCCTGGAAACATTATAACACATATTCATCCCATTTGTACAATCTTCTTGGCAATTTTTTACAGGAATTCCAAAATTATTTTGCTCAAAGCTGTGCCAGAAAATCCTCGACCACATCCTCCAGATGACACAGGGACAGATGGCAGCGGTTGCAGACTGCCACCAGCTTTTCCATCCGCTCTCTGTCAACGGTGATGTCCTTCACGCAACACAGCTTGTGACCTTTCCTGTAGACGGCAACTCCGTAGCTCTCCACGAAGATCCCGTCTGCCACAAGCTCTGTCTGTGAAACGTCGACCCTATATTCGATCCCGCCTCTTGTTTGCTGCCGGCCCTTGTCCCGTACAGACTTGTTCCTCACCGATTCTCACCTCAAATTTATGTTTTTTCAAGGGTACCACAACAGACTCTCCAGAAGCGTTCTGCTTTCCTTTCCTGCCTTGTCGGTATTATAACATGGCGTTCTTTCAGATTCTCCCGTCAACATCACTAAGAAAAGGCTGCATCAGTTGAAACACTGTGCAGCCTTTTTCAGTTATTTTGCAATATCTGTGCTTTTTTTACAAAGCACCTGTCCTATTTTGTCGAAAAAGTCGGTCCATTCAGCTCGCTGACCATCTTTTCCAGCGCACGATAGCCCTCCAGCACCTGTTCCGGATGCTCATAGCTGTCGCGGTAGACCTCCTGCAGCACGCTTCCGTGAAAGCCTTGCTCCTTTAGCTCCCGCAGAAGCTCATGCAGATTCATCTCGCCGCCGCCCACCGGCAGACAGTCGCGCTCGGAAGTGCTGTCGCTGATGTGCACATGGCAGATGCTGTCGCCCAGCAGCCGGATATATTCGGACGGCAAGCGGCCGGAGCGCAGCGCCTGCTTGATGTCCAGCACAAAGCGCATCTCAGGATAGTATTCTCGCAGGCTTGCAAAATACTGCGGGTCACGTCCGCGGCAGCGCACCACGTTTTCATAGGCGACCCGCACTCCATACTGTTCGAGGGCAAAGCGGTCAAACCGGCGCAGCTGATCAAAGGCTTTTTCCTGCGGGATTTTGCTGTACGGCGAATCGCCGTGGAAAACCAGCAGCTTTGCTCCCAGCTTTTTTGCGGCGCGCAGATAGCCTTCGTACAGCTCGATGCCGTCCTCGAAGCGGCCAGGATATTCCGAAAAGAAAAACAGCGGTTCGATGCCGGAGGTAAACGGGTGAACCGACACCACCTGTGTGCCGGACTGCTGACAGAGCTGGTGCAGCTTTTGGACATATTCCTCCTTTAATTCCCGCGGAGAATTAAAGAAAATCTCGATGTTGGGAATCTTCCATGCGCACAGCTGCCGGACGGCGCAAAGCGTTTCCATCGGATAAAAACACGCGCTGGAAACGCCGGTGCAGATTTGATCGTTCAATCCATTTCCTCCTTCCAAACCTTGTGATGCTGCGGTTAGGGCATATCTAAAATAAAAGAAGTTGTCGAATTTTTCGCAAACAACAGACAGATACAAGGCAAAAGCGCAGGAATTCTTGCCGGATTCCGAGTGTTTTTAGCGATGCAGCTGGCGTTGATTGCAGAAAAAGGCATCATTTCGGCTTTTCAGATAGCCTCTAGTTGTGCGATGCGATGATCGCTTTGACGATGGACGGCAGCTCCTTTGGCTGGGAAGCGATATAGTCGGCGCCGTGCTCCTCCAGTTCCTTTCGTCCGCGGAAGCCCCACTCGGCACCGATGGTGACGATGCCTGCATTCTTGCCGGTGTCGATGTCCACCCAGGAGTCGCCGCAGTACAGACATTCCTCCGGCTTCAGTCCCAGCCGTTCCAGTGCCAGAAACAGTCCGGTCGGGTCGGGTTTGACCGGAACGCCTGGACGGTTGCCCGCAATCAGGTCAAAGCGGTCGCCGAACAGATGGGTGCAGACCTTGCCTGCAAACTCATCCGGCTTGTTGGAAAAGACGCCGAGCAAAAGTCCCATGCCGCGCAGTTGATCCAGAGCCTGCGCCATGCCCTCATAAGGCTTGGTGTTCTTCAGATAGTTTTGATCGTAATAGGCTTTGAAGGCAGCTTTGACCTTGTCAGCCAGCTCCTTGGTATACTTTTCTTCTCCGATGGCACGGCGCATCTGGGTATCCACTCCGTTGCCCACAATCATACGGTATTCGTCGATGGCATGCGGCGGCAGACCGTAGTCGGCGAGTGCCTGGTTGGTACATTCTCCCAGATCCTGCAAGGTGTTGCAGATGGTTCCATCCAAATCAAACAAAATTGCCCGAATTGTTGCCATGATCTTTTTCCTTCTTTCCCGTGGGGACAATGCTTCCCCACAAACCTCTATTTCATTCCCCTCTATTTTAATCACCTGTCGGGTGGTTGTCAAACCTTTTCTGCATGGATTTTGCCCTTGAACAAAGTGGTGGGAGCGTTTATAATGGAGATATCGTTTCGACAGTTTGACAAGGGAGGCACCAGCATGAGCACACCACTGGCGGACCGGATGCGTCCGCAGACCATCGACGAGGTGGTCGGACAAAGCCATATTCTTTCCAAAAACGGCATTCTGTACCGCATTGCCCAGTCGGGACAGGCCACCAACCTGATTTTTTACGGGCCTCCAGGCACCGGCAAGACCACTGTCGCCCGCATCATCGCCAAACAGGCGGGCAAAAAGCTGTACAAACTAAACGGCACCACCGCCTCCACCGCCGATTTCAAGGAGATCATCTCCTCGCTGGACACCTTTGAAGGGATGAACGGCGTGGTGCTCTACCTCGACGAGATCCAGTACCTCAACAAAAAGCAGCAGCAGACGCTGCTGGAATTTCTGGAAAACGGGCAGATCACCCTGATTGCCTCCACCACCGAAAATCCCTACTTCTACATCTACAACGCCATCATCTCCCGAAGCACCGTCTTTGAATTTAAGCCGGTCTCTCCCGAGGAGATCGAGCAGGCGCTGCACCGCGGCGTCGAGCTGCTGACAAAGCAGGCGCAGGAGGAGGAAGGCGTGCAGCTTTGCGTCGATGACCAGGTGCTGCGCTCGATTGCGCTGTCCTGCGGCGGCGATGTGCGCAAGTCGATCAACACCCTCGAGGTGGCTTATCTGTCCGCCGCCGTCGAAAACGGCGTCAAGACCATCACCGCCGAGCAGCTGCAAAGCATCTCCCAGCGGGCAGCGCTGCGCTACGACAAGAGCGACGACGTCCACTACGACCTTTTGTCCGCACTGCAAAAGTCGGTGCGCGGCTCGGATGAAAATGCCGCTCTGCATTACCTGGCAAGGCTGTTGGAGGCAGGCGACCTCATCTCTCCCTGCCGCCGTCTGCTGGTGATGGCAAGCGAGGACGTCGGCATGGCATATCCAATGTGTGCGGTCATCGTCAAAGCCTGTGTGGACAGCGCCTTGCAGCTGGGACTGCCCGAAGCGCGGATTCCGCTGGCACAGGCGGTGGTCACCATGGCCACCGCGCCCAAGTCCAACTCCGCCTACCTGGCGATCAATCAGGCGATGGCGGATGTGCGCGCCGGCAAGGTCGGCGACTTTCCGCGCTGCCTGCAAAACAAGCACTTTGACGGCGCCGAGGTGGAAAACAAGGGCCAGTTTTACAAGTATCCGCACGATTATCCCGACCACTATGTCCGTCAGCAGTATCTGCCGGATATTTTGCAAGGGACGGTATACTACCATTTCGGACAGAACAAGACCGAGGACGCTGCCCGCCGCTACCGTGAGATGCTGCTGGAGCACCTTGCCCAGCGCGAACAAAACGGCGAGGAATAACCGCAGGGAGGGAATTCTTTGGAGCGTTTCCTGATGCAATATGGCGAACTGATTTCTATTTTGCTCTATCTTCTGCCGCCCATTCTCTCGCTGTCCGTTCTCTGCATCGTCCGCAGGCGGATGATCTGGCTGGCGGTTCCTCTGACAGCGGTTGTCGATTTGCTGATCTGGGGCAGGGCGCTTCTCTATAACTATGGAGAGTTTCGAGGAATTGTTCTCCTCTTTCTGCTTCCTCAGATCGCTGTCACGGCGCTGATTGCACTTTTGATGTTTGCTCTCAGC
>NZ_CALXIN010000095.1 GCF_944388365.1 uncultured Negativibacillus sp.
TCAACAGCGGCATCAACGCTGGATACGCCAAGTTTGAAACCTTCCCAATCTGGAATCTGCCGCTCAAGCATCCGGTCAATCTGGCATATGAGGCCGCTACTGCTGACCTCAACGACGTCAACATGATCGACCCGTTCCATCTGGAAGCTTATGGAACCACCACCGTCAACTACAACCGTGACGTCGAAATCTTCCCTGTACTCAAGGCAATGTTCGACAAGATCGTCGGCGAATGTCCTTACAAATCTCCAACCGATATGGGAGTCAATATGGCAGGCAACTGCATCTTTGACGATGAAGCTGTTTCCGAGGCTTCCCGTCAGGAGATCGTCCGCCGCTACTACACTGCTCTGTGCGGACAGCGTCAGGGCACCATCAGCGAGGAGATCGTCTACAAGCTGGAACTTCTGATGAAGAAAGCCGGCATCAGCATCCACGACCGCAAGGTTGTTTCTCCTGCTCTGCAGAAAGCAGCGCTCACCGGCGCACCTGCTGCTGCAATGGAACTGCCGGACGGCAGCATCGTCACCGGCAAGACCTCCGATCTGCTGGGCGCTTCCTCGGCTTTGCTGCTCAATGCGCTCAAACGTCTGGGCGGCATCAGCGACGACATTCATCTGATCTCTCCGGTCATCATCGAGCCGATCCAGCACCTGAAGGTCGACCATCTGGGCAACCGCAATCCTCGCCTGCACACCGACGAGGTTCTCATCGCGCTGTCCATCTGTGCAGCAACCAATCCTACCGCAGAGCTTGCGATGGAACAGCTCAACAAGCTGCGCGGCTGTGAGGTTCATTCCTCGGTCATCCTCTCGCAGGTCGATGAAAAGGTATTCCGTCGTCTGGGCGTCAACATCACCTGTGAACCAAAATACGAAAACAAATAGTTTTTGCTCGTTCCTCCCTTCCTTCGAAGGGAGGAATTTTTTATGAGAATAGCAAACGCCGCCGTCTGTGGGCCAGACGGCGGCGTTTGCTATTCTTTATCAGAGTGTTTTGAATTGGTCCTATTTAACCATTTTCTTGAACTCGTCAGCTACGAACTGAACCTTTGGACCGATTACAACCTGTACGCTGGTCTTGCCTGGACGGACAATACCTGCGACACCGGCAGATTTGATCTTCTTCTCATCTACCAGCAGACGGTCTTTAACTTCCAGACGCAGACGGGTGATGCAGTTATCAACGCTGGTAACGTTTTCAGGACCGCCAACACCTTCGAGGATGATTCTAGCCATACCGGTGAAGTCATCGTTGGACAGCTGAATATCCATCTCAGCGCTGCTGTCATCCTCTTCACGACCAGGAGTCTGGATGTTGAATTTGGTGATAAGTACACGGAATACAACATAGTAGATAACGAAGAATGCCAGACCGATTGGAATCAGGAGAATTGGGTTCTGAGCAAATGGAGCTTTAAAGGAGAGGAACCAGTCAACAAAACCTGCACTGAACTGGAAGCCTGCACGGATTGGCAGAGCAGCTACCAGAGCAACCGAGATACCGGTCAGCAGTGCATGTGCAAAGTACAGACCAGGAGCCAGGAACATGAAGGAGAATTCCAGAGGCTCGGTAACACCGGTGAAGAAGGAACACAGAGCAGCGGACATCAGAATACCAGCTGCAACTTTCTTCTTCTCAGGTTTTGCAGTGTGGAGCATTGCAAATGCAGCACCTGGCAGACCGAACATCATAACAGGGAAGAAACCTGCCTGATACATACCGGTCTGACCGAGAACGCCGCCTTCAACAGAACCCCAGAACTTACCGATATCACTGATACCAGCAACGTCGAACCAGAATACGCTGTTGAGTGCATGGTGCAGACCAACTGGGATGAGCAGACGGTTGAGGAAACCGTAGATACCAGCGCCGACTGCGCCCAGGCTCAGGATGCTTTCGCCGACCCATACCAGGAAGTTGTAAACAACTGGCCATACAAAGTACAGCGGGATGCAGATAATCAGAGTGGTAACAACAGTCATAATCGGTACAAAGCGGCGTCCTGCAAAGAAGCTCAGGAAGTCTGGCATCTTTGTCTTATAGAAGCGGTTGTAGCAGCCAGCTGCGATCAGACCGCAGAGGATACCGATAAACTGGTTGTTGATTTTTGCAAATGCTGGGTCAACAACTGCGTCAGCACCGATGATCAGCTGAACAACAGCGGTTCCCAACATGGTCTGAACGGTCAGCCAGGAGATGATTGCTGCCAGAGCAGAAGTACCTTCCTGGTCTTTGGACATGCCGACCGCTACACCGAGTGCGAACAGGATTGCCATATTGTCGATCAAAATGCCGCCTGCTTTGATCAAAAGCAGAGCCAGCAGGCTGTTTGCGCCCCAGCCAGATGGGTCGATCCAGTAACCGATACCCATCAGAATACCGCCGATTGGCAAACAAGCAACTGGCAGCATCAAAGATTTACCTAATCGTTGTAAAAAACGCATCATAAAGGTTGTGCCTCCTCTTTATAAACATGGAGAAGTCAGGACCACGCTCGCTCCCGCACTCTCCTATTCCATGGTACTGCCGGCCCACAGCAGCCCATTCCATTGACATAGTTACAAACCTGCGTTATTCTTACAGGTTTTCTTTCAGGAATGCTTCCAGCTTTTCTGCTGCAGCTTCCTCGTCCGCACCCTCACAGGTAATGGTCAGCGCGGTGCCTTTCTTTGCACCCAGCTGCATAACGCCCATAATGCGCTTTGCATCGACCATCTTTGCCTCGGTGCCTACCTTGATATAACAGCCTGCAAATCCAGCAGCTACCTTGACCAGCTGGCCAGCCGGACGTGCATGCAGTCCAAGTTCATCGGTGATTACATACTGAAACTGTTTCATAGTTTATTGAACCTCACTTTCACATACTTTTTTCCGCAGCTCCAGCACACGGCCAGGCGATACGGAAAGTTCATCATATCCCATTTCCAGGAAGGTTTCGGTCAGACTTGCGTCTGCACCAAGCTCGCCGCAGATGCCTGCCCAGATGCCTGCTTCATGTGCATTGTGGGCAACCTGCCGCAGCAGTTCCAGCACTGCCGGATGATGTGCATCATAAAAGGCATCCAGATTTGGATTCTGACGGTCAATCGCCAGGGTATACTGGGTCAGGTCGTTGGTTCCGACGCTGAAGAAGTCTACCTCCTTAGCAAGCTGTGCGCTCATGATGGCGGCAGCCGGTGTTTCGATCATGATTCCCAGCTCCACCTCGCCGACAGCGACGCCCTCGGCGATCAGTTCCTCCCGAATCTTTGCACAGAATTCTTTCACCTTGCGCACTTCCCACAGAGAAGCGATCATCGGGAACATGACGCTGACCGGTCCGTATGCGCTTGCACGGTAGATCGCGCGCATCTGCGGACGGAACACGTCCTCCCTCTCCAGGCAGATTCGAATGCCTCGCAGACCCAGCGCCGGATTTTCCTCGTGCTCCAGTCCAAAGTAGTCGGCCTGTTTGTCGGCGCCGATATCCAGAGTACGGATGACTACGCGGCGGCCTCCCAGTCCTTCAACAACCTTTTTATAGGCTTCGAACAGTTCTTCTTCAGTTGGGAAATCGGTGCGGCCCAGATAGAGGAACTCGCTGCGCATCAGACCGACGCCTTCTGCATCGCCCTCGATGACATGAACCAGATCGTCCGGATTGCCGATATTGGCAAAGAGGTTGATCTTTCGTCCGCCGCGGGTAACGCTTTCTTTTCCTCTATATGCTTCCAGCTGCTGACGATATTCTTCGGTTGCGTGGCGTTTTTCTTTCATAACTGCCAAGGTCTGCTCATCTGGTTCGATGTAATAGCAGCCTTCAAAGCCATCGACGATCATCTGTTTGCCGTCGATCTCGTCGTCGAGATTGATCTGGGTCTGTACCAGCGACGGAATGTTCATGATGCGCGCCAGAATGGCGGTATGGCTGTTGGAGGAACCCTGTCGGGTGACAAATGCAAGGATCTTGTCCTTTGGCATCTGCACTGTTTCAGATGGAGTCAGGTCCTCTGCAACCAGAATACCTGGTTCCTCCATCGAAAATCCGGTCTTTCCTCCGCACAGGATGGTCACAATGCGGGTGGAAACGTCTTTGACGTCCACTGCTCTGGCCTTCATGTAGTCGTCGTCCATCGCTGCAAATGCCGCTGCAAAGGTATCACCGGTCTCCTTGACCGCCTCTGCTGCGCTGGCACCGTTTTTGATCATTGCTTCGATGCTTTCCAGATAGTCCAGATCGTCGAGCATCATCATCTGTACGTCGATAATCATGCCCTGTTCTTCGCCGATCTCCTTGCAGGTCTTTTCAAACAGTGCCTGCAGCTGTGCGCGGGCTTCTTCCTTTGCTTCCTCAAAGTGACGCTGCTCAACGCTTGCATCTCCGCAGGAAGTCGGAAGCGCAGCCTGCTGTTTCTTGTAAATATAGGCTCTTCCGATGGCTACACCGGAGAACACCGGACGCCCTGTTCCTTTTTTCATCTTGTAAGAAACTCCTTCTTTTGCCCGCCGGTCTTATTTGACCAGCGCAATAATCTTTTCCCCTGCATTTACCGTTTTGCCGGTAAATGTTTTTACCTCACTGTAATCTGCCGAGTTGCAGATGACCACCGGTGTGATGGTGTCATAGCCCTCTGCTGCAATCGCCTCGCGGTCAAACTCGATCAGCAGCTGACCTTTTTTTACCTCGTCGCCGTTTGCTGCATGAATGGTGTAATGTTTGCCTTTCAGTCCTACGGTTTCCAGTCCAACATGGATCAGGATTTCTGCACCGTCAGCGCTGGTCATGCTGACTGCATGGCCGGTATCAAACATCATGCCGATGGTTCCGTCACATGGAGCATACACCTTGTTGCCGGTCGGACGAATCGCAATGCCTTTGCCCAGGATTTCGTCGCTGAAGGTCGGATCGTTTACCTGGCTAATCGGTACAACTTCACCTTCCAGAGGTGCGCCAATCTCCATCTCTTCCGCTTCTTTTTTACCAAACAGTTTATCCAACAGTCCCATAATCAAAATTCCTCGCTTTCTGTGGTCTTACTCCATCCGATTGACTCGATGCAGATGGATTGCCAGATATGCCTTTTTTTCATCGGACACCTTGTGTCCGCTATTTTCTTCCAGATAATCTGCTACTGCCGATGCACAGCCAAATTCCCGCGGATAGCTGGTGCGCACCAGATTGACAAATGCAGGCTCCCGTTTGTCGCCGTGTGTATCCGAGAAAACGCTCAGTGCCAGAAACTTCATATGCACAATCAGCTCGTCACAGTACAGCGACTCATGGTCAATCTCAATCGTTTCCCAATGATTGAGAATCTGCAGCATATTTCCCAGTGCCTTGGTGACAAGCATGGTGATTCCCAGCGAATTGTCATACTCGGCGTTGACGATGTGCAGTGCAATCGAGGAAGCCTCCTCCTCCGACAGCTGGACGCCCAGCATCCGGTGGATCTCCTCGAGTGCATGCAGTCCAACCGCATATTCCTGCGGATAGAACAGCCGCACCTCGGTGTCCAGTGCATTGGTGAAATAGATGCCCTCGCGCTGGCGCTGGATTGCAAAATTAATATGGTCTGCCAGCGTATAATAAATACTTTCGTTCAGATCGCGTTTGAGAATATCGCAGGCGTACTGGATGATCTGCGTACAAACCTCCATCTGTTCCTGCGGCAGCTGTGTAAACACCCTTTTCAGACGTTCCAGTTCACTCTGATTGGTGATGCGGAATACCTTTTCAACATCTTCCTCGTTGATGACCTTGAGTTCCTTTGCCTGAAAGCCCAGGCCTCGGCCCATCACGATATGCTCACATCCGGCCTCATCCACACAGCTGACAACATTGTTATTGATTGCTTTTATTACCTGAAACCGCATCTTGTCTACCTTGCTTTCCAGCTTCCCTTTCCCGCTTTCCGCAAAAGATAAAATAAAAAAACCAGACCTCACGAAAACAGTCCTCCACACCTGGAAGAAGAGTGCAGAAACTATTTTCGTGAGGCCTGGTTTTGCCTGCTTGCCAGTAACAACCCAAGCTCTCTGTCTCAAGAGTACCAAATTTGTTCACAGAAAGTCAATAGGTTTTTCAATAAAACAACATATTTCGGTTAAGCGCACACATTCTGTCTGAAAACATTATGCAATATGACCGTTTTGGTCTTTTTTTTCTCCGTTCCTTTTTAGAATGAGAAGAGGCTTTTTTCCCATCCGCCCATGGCAGTGTTACCGTAAAGATGACTTCTCCCTCTGCTGTGGAATGGGCGGCAATCTTTCCATGATGCTGCTGGGTAATGCTCTTTGCGATTGCAAGTCCCAGTCCATAGCTGCCCTTCTCTCTGTTGCGGGATTTGTCCGCGCGGTAAAACCGTTCAAACAATTTTTCCAGCTGATCCTGCTGCAATTTCTCCTCGGAGCTGTTGCGAACATACAGGAAAATCTTTTCACCCTGTTTCTCCAGCCGGACAAAGATTTTGCCCTTGGGCGCACAGTATTTACAGGCGTTGTCCAGCAAAATTCGGACCAGCTCCCGCAGCTTGCCT
>NZ_CALXIN010000096.1 GCF_944388365.1 uncultured Negativibacillus sp.
TTCATTCGCCACAAATGAGCCGTCAGTCATGATGTAATGTTTTTTGGTGTAATCCACCCTCTATACATTACATCATGACTGTGCATTCAGTGAGTATACTTTTGGTGTAACTGTAAACAGCCATGCGAACGGTTATCATTTAAAGGTAAGTGATACTTCTTTTACAAATATTGACAAGGCAATGAGCGTTAATATTGATACAAAAACAGAAGGACAAAAAGCAGATAACACCCTTACCATCGGTTCAGGTGTCACTTTGACGAATGTTGCCCATGCAGTGGAAACATTCTCTAATGATGTATCTGTAGGAGCAAACCAGGACATTAAGCTTTTTAAGACAACTGATGATTATGAGAATGGTACCCCAGAAGGTAGCACCACAGAAACAGATACAGCTATCGTCAGCACTGAGAAGGAATTGCAGGATGCACTCCAGAAATCTGGTGTCAAGACAATCAAATTAGCAGCAAATATCAATACAACAACCGCACTCACTATTCCTGCTGGTGTTACTCTGGATGGCGGTGGGCACACACTTTCCCTTACAGGAATCGTTGCCAATGGAGCATTTGTAACTGCTGGTGGAGATAACGTTACCATTCAGAATATTACTGTAGATGCAGGAACCAAGGCAAAACATGGTATTCAGTTCTACTGCGCTAAAAATGGAAAGCTGAGCAACGTAACTGTTAAGGGTGGTTATTATACCTCGGTGCAGGTCAATGGCAGTGAAGTAGCAATTAGTAACTGCAATTTACAACCGACTAATAAAGAGTCTGGTAAATCTTACACCAACATCGAATATTCTATGGGCAAAGGTGTTACAACTGTTCCGAAACTGAAGATTTCCAATGTGACAGGAGACACCAGCGGTGGTCGTCCGCTCGTTTATATGGACCAGGATACCGTTAATAGAATTATCAAAAATGCCGAAAAAAACGACTTACAAGGCATTACAAACAATTCTACTATTCAGGAAATCGTAAACGCGCTGTATGAGCAGCGCTTTAATAATGCTGCTTCCATTGCGGTCAATTCTACCAAGAACCCTGGCAACTATGTTCCGGAAGGTGCCCTCCCATCCCCAGATCCAGATCCGACACCAAAGCCAGAGGACAAACCTTCCAGCGGAAACAGCAGTTCCAGTTCCGGCAGCTCCAGCTCCGGTAATGGAGGAAGCTCCACACCATTTGTCTCCATGTTTACCAAAAAACTGGAGGCACTGAAGGAGAAAGAGGATGCTTCCCGCGTTGTACTGAAAGATAAAAAGACCAACGTCACTGTTTCTGGAGAAAAAGGTGTTTTGTCTGCCGACCTCAAACTGAAGGTTACAAAAGTGGATGAAATTGCCTCCTCCCTGTCCGACAAACTTGGAACCTTCCTGCTGTATGACATCAAGCTGGTTGACGAAAACGGAAATACTGTTCAGCCAAAGGGAACTGTTACAGTTGGAATTCCAGTGCCAGACGGCTTCGACATTGATAAACTGGTGGTTTACTATATTGATGAAGAGGGCAATCTGATCGAGTATCCGGTTGTTGTCAAAAATGGTGTCGCTTACTTTGAGACAGACCACTTCAGCTACTATGCTTTGGCGGAGAAGCAGGGCAACAGCCTGACGACTCAATCGACCACAGAAACACAAACCGATTCCAATAAACCAAACCCTTCCACCGGTGCGCAGGATCTCACCGCGGTACTGGCGGCGGCAGCAGTTTCGTTCATGGGATTGGTAGTTCTTGGCAAGAAGAAACACTAATCTGATTTTATATTGAATAAAATCACGCATAAAACCGGCTCTGTTATGCAGAGCTGGTTTTATTTTGCGTTTTTATTGCTTTTTTGGACAAAAAACTTGCGTGGATTTCTGAATGTGTGTATAATAAAGACAAAATAGTGACGCCGGTTTTGAGCTGCCACGAAAAAGGGAGGAATTATTATGCAAAAATGGATTGATTTACGAAGTGATACCGTCACTCAGCCGACCCAGAAGATGCGCGACGCCATGTACCGCGCACAGGTGGGAGACGATGTATACGGGGACGACCCGACCATGAATGAGCTGGAGCGCAAGGCTGCCGAAATGCTCGGCAAGGAGGCAGCATTGTTTGTTACCAGCGGTACCATGGGCAACGCCGTAGCGGTGATGTCCCATACCCAGCGCGGCGATGAGATCATCCTCTCCGATACCGCCCACATTGTTGCTCATGAGGTCGGCGGCGCAGCGGTGCTTTCACAGGCGTTTATCCGTACCCTGCACTTTGAAAACGGCATCTTTGATGCACAGCAGATCCGTGGAGCGATCCGCGACAAGAGCAATATCCATTATCCACGCACCGGCCTGATTTGTGTGGAGGAACCCCTGGCAACCGGCAAGCTGGTTCCACTGGAAAAGCTGCAGGAAGTTTACCGCATGGCAAAGGAAGAAGGCCTGCCGGTACACATGGACGGCGCGCGCATCTTCAATGCGGCAACAGCGCTGGGTGTGGATGTCAAGGAGATCGCTGCCTGTGCAGATTCGGTCATGTTCTGTCTGTCCAAGGGCCTGTGCGCACCGGTTGGCTCGATGCTGGTCGGCAGTAAAGAATACATCGAACGTGCCCGCCGCAACCGCAAGATGCTCGGCGGCGGCATGCGTCAGTGCGGATTTTTGGCAGCAGCTGGTCTGATTGCATTGGAAGTGATGACCAAACGTCTGCAGGAGGACCACGACAATGCCAAATACATGGCACAGCGCCTTCAGAAGATGCCGGGTGTCAGCCTCGATATGAACTCGGTAGAGATCAACATGGTGTTCTTCAAGCTGGATGCACCACAGCAGGTGATCGACGCCCTGCCGGAGAAGATGCTGGAAGCCGGTGTCAAGATCAACGGTATCGAGGACGGCGAGTTCCGCTTTGTTACCACCAATGACACCAGCCGCGAGGACATCGACCGCGCATTGGATGCCTTTGAAGCAATCATCACCAAGTAAAGAAAAACAAAAAACACCCTTGAAGAATTTTCTTCAAGGGTGTTTTTGCGTGTGAAGTGTTTAGCGGTTCTCGATGTCCCGACTTTCCCGCAGAAGATGCTCACAGTTGTCACGGATGGAGGAGACATCCTCCGGTCCGACAGGGTGGTCGCTGTACCGCGCCCGCAGATAGATGCGGCGGGTGTCGCTCAGCAGCTGCTGTTGGTGGAAAGGAAAGATCTGGCGTGCCTGCCGTTCCAGTTCCAGACTGGTGGCCCACGATGGAATGAGGATTCCGATGGAGCGGCACATCCGCATAAAGTTGCGGTAATAGAAACGCACCGCTTCACGCGGATCGCGAGGCAGCTGATCGTCGAGCGGCTCCTCGGTGGAACGAAATACACGATGAACCGTGATAGGAGCACGGCTTTCTACCGCTTTGACGTGGTGTCTATGACGCCTGCGGCGAAGAATCCGCCGGCAAAACAGAAAGACGACCACGAAGATCAGAACGCCCCAGACTATTTTGACAGCCTGTATCACAGACGGATCAATGGACGGCAGTTTGCCCAGAGAGGGAACGATGTTAATCAAGTCGGTGACGCTGCCCAGGATATCCAGAAAGGCATTGCCGGTATATTCTTTGTTGGGCAGCAGGGAGAACAGCAGCCAGAAGAACAACCCAATGACGGTTGCCAGCACCAAAATCAGCGGAACCAGCACCCACTGATAAACCAGCAGCAAAAACTGGAAGAACAGTTTGGAACTGAAAAAGACAGCGGCAGCAACGGCAAGCACGGCATAGGAGGCAGCCATCAGCTGAAAACGGCGCTGAGAGAGGATCTGGGAGCTGTGCCGCAGTGTCTGGGTCAGCAGCAGAGTGGAAATCACAAAGCACAGCAGGTAGCGGGAGAAGGCGGTGATGACCGGCGCCTCCGGCCAGAAGGCGACCAGAAGGAACAGACAGACCAGCAGCAGCTTCATCCCGATGGAAAAGACTAAGAGACGCTCCTCATAGCTGAGGGAGAACCGCCTCTGTCCTACAATCAGTACACCATACAGGCAGGCTGCCAGCAGCAGAGGAATGCTCCAAACATTCAGCGGCTGTCCGACAAAGGCCAGAGGCAGCACCAGCAGCGCTGCAAAGCGCATAGAATCCTTTTTCTGCTGCAAATAAAATCCCAGTGTCCCGCTGACCGAAATGACGATCAGCGGCAGCAGAGAGCGTGTATCGCAGTTGGTACCGCTCAAAAGAGCGGTTGCTACCATGAAAAACAGACTGAGATCACTGACCATTTTGACCAGAAAGAAGAAGCTCACAATCGACCCTCCTTTGTCACAGCATAAGGTGCTACATACGATTTTCGATTTCGTCGCGGTCTTTTTGCAGCTGCTCGACATTCTCGCGAATGGTTTTCACATCTTTGCGGTCGATAGGGTGATTGCTGTATCGTGCCCGCAGATAGATGCGGCGGGTATCCTGCAGCTGCTGTTGATGTTCGATCGGGAACAGCTTGCGGGCCTCCCGTTCCAGCTCCAAACTGGTGGCCCAATTCGGAATCAGGATGCCGATGCTGCGGCAGGCGCGCATAAAGTGTCGGTAGTGATAGCGTACTGCTTCGCGTGGGTCAACAGGAGGATGGGTGTCGCGAGGTTCCTTCTCGGAACGAAAATCTCGTGGTGTCGTAATCGTGGAGCGGCTTTCCTCCGCCCGCATGCTGCGGTCATATCGACGGTTTTTCAGCATTTTTCGGAAGAACAGAATCAGTATGACCAGGACAATTACGCCCACGCTGACTTTAATGATGTTCAGAAGGAGAGGGTCTATGGAAGGAGTGACCTCGTTTGGTTCAATTTGTTGATACTGTTTTGCAAACTGCGTCATTGCCTCAGTAACTTTGCCTTCGGCTCCTGGTTTTATCGGCAGTAAGGTGAACAGTACCCATACAATCAGCCAGATGACAACTGCAATCACCATGATGATTGGAATGATAACCCACTGGTAGAAAAATTTTGCCAACCAGAGCACAACCGTCCAGAACAACCCTGAGCTGAAAAAGAGGATGACAAGGCTTAACAGGATGACACAGGAGATGATGCCCAGCTTCAAACGCCGCTGCACAAGGATAGAAGGAGAGTGGCGCAGCACCTGTGTCAAGATCAGGGTAGGAACAGCAAAGATCAGCACGTAGCGGATAAAGATGTACAGCGTCGGCATGCCTGGAATAAAGATGCCAAAAGGAACCAGGCACACAGGGAGAACCTTGACCGCCAGCGATAAAAATTGCAGACGTTCGTCATGGCTGAGAGAAAAGCGCTGCCAGAAGATATGCAGTCCGCCGTAAATACAGGCAACTGCAATGATCAGCGTGGTCCACAGGTTGCGAGGCCAGCCGAGGAAAGCAAGCGGCAGACCCAGCAGAGCGATATAGCGCAGCGCCGGTTTTTTTCCATCCAGCCAGTATCCCAGCGTGACAGACAGCGACACGGCAATCAACGGCACCAGAGAGCTGGTATCGCAGCTGGTGGCACACAGGAAGGCAGTGGCAACAGCAAAGAAAAATCCAAGGTCACTGACAATTTTCAGGAGAAAATAGAAGCTCACGCAACTCCCTCCTTTTTGCTGTCGTCCTGTTTTACCATGGAAGGAGTCAGTACAAACACCTTGCCGTCGCTCAAATCGCGCAGCTTTTGCAGAGCAGAGCTCCAGGCATCATTTTCATCAGGAGTGATAATGATGTGATAACGGCCTTGTTCGCCCGAACGGCAGGCGCGCAGGATGGTGGAGGAAAAGCTCTCGCAGGAGAGCATGGTCGCGCGTCCCAGCGACTCCATGACGCTGTAAAAGTGGCGGTTGCCCAGACCTTCTTCGATCGAGGAGAAAAAGTTCATCGAGCCTGCCATCACCGAGTTGGTGATAAAGCTGTATTTGATCTGCTTTTCTTCCAGGATTTCGCAGACCGAACGGGTCATCGAGATACACTGCTCCACCGTTTCCTCGTTTTCAAAGACGTTTTTGACCGACTGGATATTGAGCAGCACTGTCACTGACAGGTCGACGGTGTGGTCGTAGTTTTTGACCATCATGCGGCCCATGCGTGCGCTCTGTGTCCAGCTGATGTCGCGCATCGGCTCACGGCCGCTGTATTCGGAAAAACCGATGGTCAGCATCGGGTCCTCGAACAGAAAACGGTTGACCGACATGTCTCCCAAAAAACCGCCCAATGCGATGCCGAGGTCTGGACAGGGCAGAGCTTTTGGGATGACGACCAGCTCCTGCGTGGCAGGAAAACGGGCGTTGCCGTCTTTGAGCCCCAGCAGGTCGCCGCCGTTCATCATCGCACCGGTGAACAGGTAACGTCCGCGGCGCGGCATTTTTGCGGTGACCTTGCGCACATACTGCTGGTTTGGCATCAGATAAAAGGAACAGTGCATCCAGGTGCCGATGGTCCGCTGCCGCGAGGGCATCGAACCGCTGGAATCCAGAATTTCGGCGATGCCG
>NZ_CALXIN010000097.1 GCF_944388365.1 uncultured Negativibacillus sp.
TGAACAATTATCTTGCAATCAGAGAAGATTAAACCTCTTTGAAGTCAGCGTCTACAAAGCCATCGTTGTTCTGATTGTTGTCGTTGCCGCCCTGTGCGCCCATGTCAGGACCTGGCTGACCAGCCTGTGGGTTGACATTCTGGTACAGTTTTGCGGATACATCGTAGAATTTCTTCTGCAGATCCTCCTGTTTTGCCTTGATGTCGTCCAGGTTGGAACCTTTGACAGCTTCTTTCAGAGCGTTCAGCTTGGTTTCCAGCTCGCCCTTGTCAGCAGCGTCGATCTTGCCGTCGAGGTCTTTCAGAGTCTTTTCGGTCTGGAAGATCATCTGGTCTGCGCCGTTGCGGATATCAACTTCCTCACGCTGTTTCTTGTCAGCTTCTGCATACTGCTCAGCCTCTTTGACAGCCTTGTCGATGTCTTCCTTGGACATGGAGGTGGAAGAAGTGATGGTGATGTGCTGTTCCTTGCCGGTGCCGAGGTCTTTTGCGGATACATGAACGATACCGTTTGCGTCGATATCAAAGGTAACTTCGATTTGTGGAGTACCTCTCATTGCTGGAGCGATACCATCCAGACGGAACATACCCAGTGTCTTGTTGTCTTTAGCCATTTCACGCTCGCCCTGCAGAACATGGATATCAACCGAGGTCTGATTATCAGCAGCGGTGGTGAAGATCTGGGATTTCTTGGTTGGGATGGTGGTGTTTCTCTCGATGATCTTGGTGGATACACCGCCGAGGGTTTCCAGACCAAGGGACAGAGGAGTAACGTCGAGCAGCAGCAGGCCTTTTACTTCGCCAGCCAGAACGCCGCCCTGGATAGCAGCACCAACAGCTACACACTCATCAGGGTTGATGCCCTTGAATGGGTCTTTGCCGGTGATTCTCTTAACAGCTTCCTGAACAGCTGGGATACGGGTGGAACCGCCAACCAGAAGAACTTTGTTCAGGTCGGATGGAGTGAGGCCTGCATCGGACAGAGCCTGATTTACTGGGCCCATGGTCTTTTCAACGAGGTCTGCGGTCAGCTCATTGAATTTTGCACGGGTGATGTTCATATCAAAGTGTTTTGGACCGGTAGCGTCTGCGGTGATGAATGGCAGGTTAACATTTGCCTGGGTCATACCGGACAGCTCGATCTTTGCTTTTTCAGCAGCTTCTTTCAGTCTCTGCATTGCCATCTTGTCGACGGACAGGTCAATGCCGTTTTCTTTCTTGAATTCGGATACAAAGTAGTCGATCAGTCTCTGGTCGAAGTCATCGCCGCCCAGTCTGTTGTTACCAGCGGTTGCCAGAACTTCCTGTACGCCGTCGCCCATCTCGATGATGGATACATCGAAGGTACCGCCGCCCAGGTCGTATACCATGATCTTCTGATCGGTTTCTTTATCAACGCCGTAAGCCAGAGCAGCTGCGGTTGGCTCGTTGATGATACGTTTTACATCCAGGCCAGCGATCTTACCAGCATCCTTGGTTGCCTGACGCTGTGCGTCGGTGAAGTATGCAGGAACGGTGATAACAGCCTCGGTGACAGGCTCACCCAGATATGCCTCTGCGTCAGCTTTGAGTTTCTGCAGAATCATTGCGGAGATTTCCTGTGGGGTGTAGGATTTGCCGTCGATGGTTACTTTGTAGTTGGTGCCCATCTCACGTTTGATCGAGCTGATGGTTCTGTCAGCGTTGGTGACAGCCTGACGTTTTGCAACCTGGCCGACCATTCTTTCACCGGTCTTGGAGAAAGCAACGACGGATGGAGTGGTGCGAGCGCCTTCTGGATTTGCGATGACGACTGGTTCGCCGCCTTCCATAACGGCTACGCAGGAGTTTGTAGTACCTAAGTCAATACCGATAGTTTTTCCCATGATAAATTACCTCCATTTTTTTCTATAAATAAATGATATGTTTTAACAAAATTTAGTTTGCAACTTTGACCATTGCATATCGAACAACGCGGTCGCCGATCTTGTAGCCTTTCTGCAAAACCTGAGCAACGACGTTTTCGCCGTAGTTTTCATCCTCCACATGCATCACTGCGTTGTGAAGATCAGGGTTAAACGGTTCGCCCTCCTTGCCGATTTCCTCCACCGACAGCTCGTGCATCGTTTTGATAAACGACTGGAAGATCATGTCGATGCCCTTCTTGAAGGCCTCGTCCGAACATTCGGTCTGCATGGCTCTTTCAAAGTTGTCGATGATCGGCAGGAATTTTTCGACGGTGTCCGCCTTTGCCTGTGGATAGATCGCATCTTTTTCCTTGATGGAACGTTTGCGATAGTTGTCATATTCTGCCAGCGTGCGCAGCAGGCGGTCGTTGAGCTGGTCCAGCTGCTCCTGCAGCTTCTGTTCAGCGGTTTCCTGTTCCGGTTGTGCTTCCGGTGTGCTGTCCGCAGCTTTGGTTTCCTCCGGTGCTTCTACCTTTGCGTCCTGTTCGGGCGCCGACTGTTGGTCTTTTTTCTTTTTCTCCGGCACGTCCATATCTCCTTTTTATCCCGATTCTGTGTATTTCAGATTGTATTCTGCATTATGGTTGTTCCCGCATTGCTTCGCTGAGAAGCTCGCTTAGCATTCTGGCAAAGTATTCGATATGCGGAATCAGCTTTGGATATTCCATCCGCACCGGTCCGACCAGCGCCAGCGTTCCGCAGCGGGAAGGTCCGATGTTGTAGCGAACTGCCACCACCGAAGCGTTTGCAAGCTCCATGCTGTTGTTTTCCTTGCCGACGGTGACGCGAACATCAAAGTTTCCGTCACCTAACAGCTCGATGGCCCGCTCCTTCTTTCCCAGCATCAGCAGAAGATCTTTGGAAAAGTCTTTCATCTCATCATACGCCAGGAGGTTGGTCATTCCGCGGGTGCAGAACTGTCCGTCGTTGATCTCTTTGCACAGCGAGTAGATTGCAGTCAGCAGGCTGGTGAACACCTCGGTGTAATCCCCTACCGAAAATGTCAGGGAATTGATATAGGCCGACGAGATTTCGTTGATGCTCTTCCCTGCCAGTCTTGCATTGGCAAAGTTGGTGAAGAACTCGCAGATATTCTTTGTGACCTCAAAATCCACCCTGCACACTCGGCTTTTGACCGCACCGTTGGAGGCGATCACCATGATGATGACGGTTCGTTCGGCGGCGGGAATCAGCTCGATGTGCCGAACCAGCACTTCCGGCGGCGTTGTGGTCGAGGAGATCGCAACGCAGTGGGTGTAATCCGCCAGCGCCTGTGCTGCATCCGAGAGCAGCCGGTCCGGATCTGGGTCACGGACGTTGAACATCGCTTCGATGGCTGCCATCTCTTTTGGAGAGATGGGACTTGGTACCATCAGATGGTCGATATAGTACCGATAGCCCATGTGGGAAGGCACCCTTCCTGCCGAGGTATGAGGCTGCTCGAGCAGACCCATGTCAAACAGAATCGCCATATCATTTCGAATGGTTGCCGGTGAAGCCACAATGTCCAGCAGCGACGCGATGCGCTTGGAGCCGACCGGCTCACCGGTTCTGGTGTATTCTTCAATGATAGCCTTGAGGATCTTTTGTTTTCGATTGTCCAATTCCAAAGCCATCACCTCTTTTTGATTCTTTAGCACTCATTACCTTCAAGTGCTAAACATAATTTAACACGATTCCCAATCAATGTCAAGGGGTTTCATAAAATATTAACAACTTGACGCAACGTTGATCTTATCTGCCCTCTGGAAGGTTTTTCTTTTTGTAAAACAGCTCCCTTTTCCCCATTTACAGCTTCTGCGTTGTGTGGTAAACTCAAATTCGGATGTAAATGAGTTTCCATATAAGATAGGAAGCAAACAAAGGAGGAATTTTCTTTGCAGATTACAAAACCCTCTCCCCGACGCCTCTTGTTCTATCTGGCGGTCGTGGCGCTGTCGGTCGTCTATCTGCTGGTCGGCGCAAAGCTGTGGGTGGACCAGGCAAACCTGTTTCGCAACGAAACCGAGCTGGTGTCCGAAAAGGCAAAGGTGCTTTTGATTTTGTACGACCGCAATGATATCGGAGAGATCGGCGGAAATGTATATTATGAACAGGTCATCACCTTCCAGGCACAGTTTCTGTCGGGTGAACAGGAGGGCGAAACGGTTATCGCCACCCAGACCATCGACAACATGACCACCACCGGCTCCATCCCTGTTCAGGTGGGCGACAAAATCTTTTTGACACAGGTGGAGCTAAATGGTGAACAGCAGTGGGTCGCCGGCGATTACTGCCGCACCGACGGACTGTTGATTCTGGGCGGCGCCTTCCTTCTTGGACTGCTCATTCTGGGAGGACTCACCGGCGTCAAGACGATTTTGTCGCTGGGCTTTACCTGCCTTGCAGTGTTTGTAGTCTTTGTTCCCGCCATTCTGGCAGGATGTAATCCTTATTTTATCTCGATTGTCACCTGTCTGTATGTCATCGCAATGACGCTGGCATTGGTCAGCGGTCCCAGCCGCAAAAGTCTGTCGGCGGCACTGGGATGCACCGGCGGTGTGCTGGTCGCCGGACTGCTCACCATCCTGATGGAACAGATGCTGCATCTGAGCGGCTACCTCGACGACGAGACGATGTATGTTTCGCTGCTCAACGAGACAAATCCCATCGACCTGAAAGCCATCATCTTCGCCGCCATCATCATCGGCGCCATGGGCGCGACGATGGACGTGGCGATGGACATCACCTCTGCCCTGTTCGAGATCTGCCGCAAGGTGCCGGATATCTCCTTCTGGCATCTGGTGCAGTCGGGCTTCACCATCGGACGGGACATCATGGGCACCATGGCAAACACACTGATTCTGGCCTACATCGGCGGCTCGCTGACGACGGTGCTGCTGTATGCCTCCTATCAGGCGAGCCTCGAACAACTGCTCAACCGCGAGCTGATCGTGGTCGAACTGCTGCAGGCACTGTGCGGAAGCATCGGCATCCTGTGTACCATCCCGATCACGGCGCTGATCGGCGCGGGACTGGCCTGCCATAGCCGTACAAAACCGGAGCAAGAGCAGGTAGACCAACTGCCGGAGCTTTCAGAAGCATTGGAAAGCAATACAGAAGAATAAAAACAAAAAATGTGCGGGGTCTGCATCAAAAGGATGCTTCCCCGCACATTTTTTATGCGCCGTCCGGCGTTTATTTTGCACGATAGGTGATGATATCCACGTCGATTTCGGTGTCCAGCGTCCCGAGCGCGTGCAGACGGGCGGTGGTTTCGACCGAGGACTTGTAGTAATACGGCGTCATGGTGAACAGGTGGTCGATGTCCTCCTGACACGGCAGCGAGATGGTGGCGGACACCTTCTGCTTGCCGACCATCTCAAATCCCTCGTAGACGTGGTCGAACTTCTCGTTCTCGTACGGCTCATCGTAGATGCGCTCCTTGAGCTGCCAGAGGTGGCGGGTCGAGGTGACCGCAAACACCAGAATGCCTCCGCGCTTGAGCACACGGCGGTACTCCTCGATGCACACCGGTGCAAAGAGATTGGTCACCACATGGCAGCTGTGGTCCTTGACCGGCAGCTCAAAGACGCTTGCCACCGCATACTGTACCTTTGGCGCGATTTCAGGCAGGCGGGCGGCAGATTTGGCAGCGGCATCCACCGCAAACTTGGAGATGTCGATGCCGACCATCGAGAATTCCTGACCGGCATCGGCACAAGCCTGCGCCAGACGATTGGTATAGTATCCTTCGCCGCAGCCGGCGTCCACCATCTGAAGTGGGACATTCTTTTTGCAGTATTCCAGCACGGCGGCATTGAGGGCGTCGCTGACCGGCTGGTAATATCCCTTGCTCAAAAATTCGCGGCGCGCACGCACCATCTGTTTGTTGTCGCCAGGGATTTTGGCGTGCATCCGGCTGGAGGGCAGCAGGTGCAGATAGCCCGACGACGCCAGATCAAAGCTGTGTCCGTTGCGGCAGCAAAAACGGTTCCCCTGCTGCTCCAGTCGGGTGCGGCAGTTGGGACAAAGCAGAATACTCATAACAAGGATGCCTCCCTTTGATGTTGATAGGGTCTGCCCGTCAAAGCGGGCGAATGGTGTCCGATTTCAGGATTGCCATGGTCAGGGTGCGGGTGCCGTTCTTTCCAAAGAAGGCGGTAAATACGCCGCGGGTGCGGTCGACGCTCATCACCTGTCCCCTGCCAAAGCTTTTATGTTCGATTTTAAGCCCGGGATACAGCCGCAGCTGGTTTGCGCCGATCGACAGATCCTTTTCCTGCGGATGCAGCAGCCGGTCGAGAAACCGCGACGGAACCACCGGATCGTTTGCAGAAAACTGTGCGCAGGGCAGCACCAACCGGCGGCGGGCACGGGTGCAGGCGACATAGAACAGCCGTGCTTCCTCCTCCATCTCTTCCTCCATCTCGAGCTTGTACTTTTCCACTGCTCCGTGGGCCGGAAATACATCCTCCAGACAGTCGAGCAGCACCACCGTGTCAAACTCCAAACCCTT
>NZ_CALXIN010000098.1 GCF_944388365.1 uncultured Negativibacillus sp.
ATGAACAGGTGCGTCAGAGCATCGCCGACCAGCTCAACCGCGCCCACGGCTCCCAGCTTTCCGCACAGAACATCGTCATGACCTGCGGCGCCGCAGGAGGACTCAATGTTCTGTTCAAGGCATTGCTCAACCCTGGCGACGAGGTCATCGTCTTTGCGCCATTTTTCGGCGAGTACACCCACTATGTCCACAACTACGACGGTGAGCTGGTAGTTGTCCCGACCCATCCCGACACCTTCCTGCCCGATCTGGAGGCCCTCAAGGCTGCTGTCACCGCGCACACCAAGGCGGTCATCCTCAATACCCCGAACAATCCGACCGGTGTTGTCTACCCTGCCTCCCTTCTGAAGGAAATGGCGGAGATTCTCGAGCAGAAGCAGGCGGAATTTGGTTCGAGCATCTATGTTGTTTCGGACGAACCTTACCGCGAAATCGCCTACGACGGCGTGGAGGTTCCGTACATCCTCGACTACTTCCGCAATGGCTTCATCGGTTATTCGTACAGCAAGTCGCTGTCGCTGCCTGGTGAGCGTATCGGTTACCTCGCCGCCAACAACGGCATGGACGGTCTGGACGAGATTCTGTCCGCCCTCAACGTTGCCACCCGTATCCTCGGCTTTGTCAACGCTCCTTCGCTGTTCCAGAAGGTGATCGCACGGGTCGCAGATCTCAGCGTCGATGTCACTCCTTACCGTGAAAACCGTGACCTGATCTACAACCATCTGATCTCTCTGGGCTTCTCCTGCACCAAACCGCAGGGAGCCTTCTACCTTTTCCCCAAGGCACCAGGCGGTGACGACAAGGCTTTCTGCGAGATGGCCAAGAAGTACAACATTCTGGTGGTTCCTGGCAGCTCGTTCGGATGCCCTGGCTATTTCCGCCTGTCCTACTGCGTCAGCCGCGAACAGATCCTGCGTTCGATGCCGGCGTTTGAAAAGCTGGCTTCTGAGCTTTCTGAAACCGTGCCTGGCTTTAAAGCAGTAAAATAATCGGACACATACTCAAAAATAGCTTCGTCCCTGTGGAGGGACGAAGCTATTTTTATATGCTTTTCTCATCGGAAGATTAGAAGCACTCATGAATGTCGGTGTACTCCATCTTGAAGCTGTCAGCAACGTTCTTGCAGGTCAGCTTGCCGTCGTAGGTATTGACCGCCGAATAGATGCGGGCATCCTTATGGCAGGCGGCTTCCAGACCATTTTCTGCCAACGCCAGACCGTAGCTCAGTGTTGCATTGGTCAGTGCGATGGTCGAGGTTCTCGGCACAGCACCTGGCATATTTCCCACGCAATAATGAACAATGCCGTCCACCTTGTAGATCGGGTCATCGTGGTAGGTCATGTGGGTGGTTTCGCAGCAGCCGCCCTGGTCAACCGCAACGTCGACGATGACCGAACCTGGGCGCATCTCACGCAGATAGGACCGTTTGATCAGCTTCGGCGCCTTCTTGCCTGGAATCAGTACCGAACCGACCACCAGATCTGCGGTCTTGAGCGCATTTTCGATGTTGACATCGTTGGAATACAGCGTCTGAACACGCGCACCGAAGATGTCATCGAGGTATTCCAAGCGGTGAATGTTGATGTCCATGATGGTGACGTCCGCACCCATGCCAACAGCAATCTTGCAGGCGTTGGTACCGACGCTGCCGCCGCCTACGATAACGACTTTCGCCTTCGGAGTACCAGGCACGCCGGACAGCAGTACACCGGAACCTCCATAGAGCTTTTCGAGGTATTTTGCGCCTTCCTGCACGCTCAGTCGTCCGGCAATCTGGCTCATCGGAGCCAGCAGCGGCAGATAGCCTTTGTCATCCAATGTTTCATAGGCGACGCCCGAAACGCCTGCTGCCAGCATGGCATCGGTCAGAGCGCGGTCCGCCGCCAGATGCAGGTAGGTATAAATAATCTGACCTTTGCGGAAATAGCCATATTCATCGGGGAGCGGCTCCTTTACTTTGACGATCATATCGGCAGCTGCCCAAACCTCACGGGCTGTTTCGAGGATGATGGCGCCTGCTTTGACGTAATCCTCGGTCATAAAGCCCGAACCGACGCCGGCGTTGCGTTCAACATAGACCTGATGACCTGCATTGACATAGCTCTTGACGTTGTCCGGTGTCAAACCTACACGGTATTCAAACTTTTTGATCTCTTTGACAGTGCCGATTTTCATAAATGAAGCCTCCCTTGATTGTTCTTATATTACAGATAAAAAGACATTGCTTTTCTCCTCCTCTATTATGCAATATTTATAGTAATTTATCAAGAGTTGATAATATTTTGTCACTATTTTTTATTTTTCCCGTTTTCACTGTACGAATAGTCATTTTGCTCTATTCATCCGATGGAAAACGTCGTATAATGAAAGAAAAAGCGCCTTAGAAAAAACGACAGAAAAGGAGGTCCTTCGATGGAGATCACTCCCTTGATTGAATATCTGCGCGGACGCTCGTCCAAAGGTTACAAATATTTTGGTGCTCATCCTGTCTGGGAGGACGGAAGAGAACAGATGCGCTTTACCGTCTATGCTCCCGCTGCCGCAGAGGTCGCGTTGATCGGCGATTTTAACGACTGGCAGCCCTGGCCGATGCAGCGGCTGGACTGCGGAGTCTGGACGCTCTGTTCTCCTGACCCGCAGTATGGTCAGCGGTACAAATACCGCATCACCACCGCTGCCGGAGAGAAATGGGACCGTGCTGACCCCTTTGCCTTTTGCAGCGAGGTGCGCCCACACAACGCTTCGGTGCTGCATCCTCTGCCCTCCTGTGACTGGCAGGATCATGAATGGATGGTACAGCGCAGCAAAAATTATGACCGTCCACTCTCCATCTATGAGCTGCACGCAGGCTCCTGGAAGATCAAAAACCCTGAAAGTGAGGAACAGGACCGGTTCTACTCCTATGATGAGCTGGCAGAACAGCTGGTTCCCTATATCAAAAAGATGGGCTATACCCATATCGAGCTGCTGCCGCTGACCGAATATCCGCTGGATGCCTCCTGGGGCTATCAGGTGTCGGGATATTTTTCTGCCACCAGCCGCTATGGTTCCCCTGAACAGCTGATGGAGCTGATTGAGCGTTGCCATCGGTCCCACATCGGTGTGATTCTCGACTTTGTACCGGTGCATTTTGTGCGGGATTTCCACGCGCTGCACCTGTTTGACGGTTCCAGCCTGTATGAGCCGGATGACCCTGACCATCGCTACACCCAGTGGGATACCGCCCTGTTTGACTTCACCAAGCCCCATGTCATCAGCTTTCTGCGCTCCTCGCTGGATTTCTGGATCTCCCAGTTTCACTTCGACGGCATCCGCTACGACGCCGTTTCCAACCTGATCTACCGCTACGGCAAAAAGGAGGACGGGCTCAACGATCCTGGACTGTGGGCAATCCGCTCCATCAACTACACTCTCCAACAGGATCACCCAGAGGTCTTGCTGATTGCCGAGGACTCCAGCGCCTACCTCAAGGTGACGGCGCCGGTCTGCTACGGCGGATTAGGATTTGACTACAAGTGGAACCTCGGATGGATGCACGATACCCTCGATTACTTTGCAACGCCGTTTGACCAGCGGGCAGGGATGAAAAACCGTCTGCTCTTTTCGATGAGCTATTTTTATCAGGACATCTACCTGCTGCCGCTCTCTCATGACGAGGTGGTTCACGGCAAGCGCACCATCATCGACAAGCTTTGGGGCAACTACGAGCAGAAGTTTGCCCAGCTGCGTTGTTTGTACCTGTATATGATGTTTCACCCTGGCAAGAAGCTGTCCTTCATGGGCAACGAGCTGGCGGAGTTTATGGAGTGGAGCGAACAGCGCGAGCCTGGCTGGAACCTGATGGACTATCCTGCGCACCGCGACTTCTGCGACTTTCTGCAAAAGCTCAACGCCCTGTACAGCGAAAATGCTCCGCTGTGGCAGTGCGACTACGACAGCCGCTACTTTGAGTGGAAGGACATGGGACAGGTGCTGCCGCAGACCTTTGCCATTCTGCGCAAAGACAACGACGACAACCAGCTGTTGTTGCTGCTCAATCTTTCCGACCGCGACTGCCCGTATTACCCGCTGCGCAGTCAGCAGCCTGTGACCTACCTGCCGCTGCTCGATTCGACCGATGCTGCCCGCAAGCCTATTCCTGCGGTATCGCTGGGACAGCGGTATTATGCGGAAATCCCTCTTCCTGCCCTCAGCGGCGTGGTGCTTCGTTTGCAGCCTGCCGCTCAACAGGAAAAAGTTTCGCCGCAAAAATAATACAAAGGCTTTGCTGCATCGCAACAACATAAAAGGAGGCAGGAGAAAACGTTTTCACGTTTTCTCCTGCCTCCTTTGTGGTGTCGTACAAATTATGCAAACAATGCCTGAACGTAGTCTGCGACCGCCTGTTCATCGGAGCAGTCCACGGTATCCTCTGCGCTCAGTACGATCTCCTGGGAGACTTCCTCGCTGCCAAACAAGCCGATGCGCAGCAGGTCGTAGTCCTCCTGGCTGATTTCATTAGCGCCTGCCTCTACACTGTCATAGTAGGTATTGGTATCACCATAGCTGGTATAATACAGGGTATTGCGGACAATCGCTCCGTCCTGCAGGCTGATGAAGTTTTCCTCCGTCTCGCTGCTTCCTTCCTGGGAGGCGTGTGTCTGCACCGTCTGGTAGTACAGTACCGGCTGCGCGCCCTGATAGAGCGAGAAGCTCAGCTCTCCGTTGGAGCTGTTCGAAACGGTAAATTGACCAAGTTCCTCCGCCTGCTCTCCGCTGATCCGATAGACCAGCGCATCATAATCAATATAGTTGTCGTACAGAAAGATCAGCTCTCCCAGTCCATCGTTGTCCAGATCCGCCAGAAAAGCGCGGCCCTGACCGTTTGTCATGGTGAGCTCCGACTGAAGCTGCGACCAGCGTTCCACCCACTGCTGGGCAAACTGCTGGGCAATCTCCTCAGGTGTGCGGCTGTATTGTGCCTGCGCAGTTTGCTCATCCTGCGCTTCGGACGACGATGTCTCCTGTTCGGATGTTTCCTCTGTTGTCTGAGTCTGCTCGGTAGAATCAGCTGTTTCTTGCTGCTGTGTGGCAGAACAGCCAAACAGGCTCCACGCTGTCACCATTGCAAGCAGCAGCGCCAACCATTTTTTTGTATGTTTTCTCATGCTATCTTCCTCCATTTTCTACAAAGGGCCCTATTTTAAAGGACCTGTCCTGTATTTATTGTACCATATTTCTTCGGCGAAAGATACGGAAAAAAGAAAACATTCCAAAACTGCCATATATTTACATCAATGGAGCAAACACTCGCAGCACCGATCTGCCCAGACGAACAGGGAAGGAAACGTTTCTGCACTGTTCTCTTGTGATCTCCTGACTGATCTGCTGTGTCTTGAAAAAGTCGTCCCGCACATCCAGCACGCTCGATGTCTGATACATCCATGCACCACATTCGAAGTGCAGATACAGACTGCGGTAATCCATGTTGATGGTTCCCACCACTGCATACTCGTCGTCTGCAACAAAGGTTTTGGCGTGGATAAAGCCTGGGGTGTACTCAAAGATGCGCACGCCTGCCTCGACCAACACCTGATAATAGGCGCGGGTTACCGCATGAACATACCATTTATCAGGGACGTGCGGCGTAATGATGCGCACATCCACTCCGCTTTTTGCCGCGGTACACAGTGCGGTGCACATTTCATTGTCGATAATCAGGTATGGTGTGGTAATATAGACATAGCGTTTGGCCTTGTTGATGATGTTCATATACACCGTCTCACCGACCGCCTCATCATCGAGCGGATTGTCGGCAAACGGCTGCACAAAGCCTTTGGCATCCGGCACCGTTTCGGTGGGCAGATAGTTGCTGTAATCCTCCCTTGTGCCGGTCAGATAGTCCCACATCGACAAAAACATCGCTGTCAGGCTGAACACTGCTTCTCCACGCAGCAGGATTGCCGTGTCCTTCCAGTGTCCATGCTTTTCATAGGCGTTGATATATTCGTCCGCCAGATTGACGCCGCCGGTAAAACCGACGTTTCCGTCGATGACACAGATTTTGCGGTGGTCGCGGGTGTTGAATTTACTGGAAAGCACCGGTACAAAGGGATTAAACACTGCACACTTGATGCCCATTTTCTCCAGCTTTTTGTTATAGCCGTTGGGCAGGGTCATGATGCAGCCCATGTCGTCATAGATGAGGCGGACATCCACTCCTTCCTTCACCTTTTGGCACAGGATATCCCGAATGGTGTTCCACATTTTGCCCTCTTCGATGATAAAATACTCCATGAAGATAAAATGCTTGGCTTTTTTGAGCTCCTGCACCATCCGTTCAAATTTGACCTCTCCCATTGGAAGATATTCCGTCCAGGTATTTCTGTAAGGAGGGCTGTATGCCCAGCGGGTGATATACCGAGATTGATTGACAGCATCCGCTTCCATCT
>NZ_CALXIN010000099.1 GCF_944388365.1 uncultured Negativibacillus sp.
AAACAGCCACCTCTTTTAAAAGAGGTGGCTGTTTTACTGTGGGTTACCCCAAAAAGACGATATTTTGCAGGATTTCCAGCTGCTCTGCCTTGGCTTCCTCGTTGTCGGTGCCGGAGGCCTGGAATTCGACAAAATAGATGATGTCGCGATGCGGAATCGCATAGACGTAGGCATAAGGGGAGGTTTCGGTGGCATCCTCGCTCAGACCATAGATGCTCAGCATAATGTCGGTGCCGCCCAGACTGATGACATCCGAGCTGAGATAGTTGGATCTTTTCCATGCACGGGCGTTGGTCCACAGGGTAGCGTTCTCATTGTAGGAGGAGGCATAGAAGCCCTCCACTGCTACGGTGCCATCCGGATAGTGGAACATGGTACCAGGGGAGTACTCCGTGTCCAAAATCCAGTCGCCAGGCAGTTCCACCGAGATGTCGACGCCCTGACCTTCCACAGGCTGTCCGTCTTCCATCATTGGCATGGTGATCTGTACAACCTGTTCCTTGTCAGGCGATGCCTCCTGATCCGGTGTATCCTGTTCCAGCAGGTCGGCCATCTCATCGGCATGATCCGATGCAGCTTCGTCCTCCGGCTGTTCGGGCACCTGTTGTTCCTGTTGTTGGTCTTCCTGTTCTTGTTCCTCTTGCGGCTGTGACGGCAGCAGCAGGGACAGCGCCAGCGTTGCAATCAGCAGCACAACGAGAAGTACGGCTACTGCCAGCAGGTTTTTTCTTTCGTTGGACAAGTAAGTCCCTCCTTTGTGTAGAAGTTGGATGAATAGTACCAGTATAACCCATTTTTTGACAAACATCAAGCAAAAACATCCCGACGGACTCTCCGAAAAAGAAAATTATCCCATCCTGCTGCCGGCAGATGGCTGCCGCGATGACAGGATGGGACAGAGAAGGGGGGTTCTTTAGATGACTTCGGTTGCGTGGCGGGTCACATGGCAGCCCATGTTGACGGCAACCGGCAGGCTGGAAACGTGGGTAGGGTAGGAGATGATATTGACAGCCAGCGCAGTGACCGAGCCGCCCATATTCTCCGGACCGATGCCCAGGCGGTTGACGCGGTCGAGGATCTCGCTTTCCATATCGGTGTAGTACAGCTTGCGGTTGTAGGTGAACAGATCACGGCACAGTGCTTTCTTGGCAAGCAGCGTACACATCTCGGTGTTGCCGCCGATGCCCACGCCGATAATCAGCGGTGTGCAGGCTTTGCCGCGGTTTTCCTGGACGCAGTTGACCACGAAGGAGATGATGTCCTCGCGGGTGGCGCTGGCATGGAACATCTTCATGGCGCTGGCATTTTCGCTGCCGGCACCCTGCGGGATGACGGTCAGAGCGATTCCGTTGCCCTGTACCAGACGGGTATGGATGATGGCAGGAGTGTTGTCCTCCGAGTTGACGCGGTTGAGCGGATCATTGACCACCGATTTGCGCAGATTTGCCTCGGTGTAAGCCTGACGGACACCCTCGTTGACCGCATCCTCAAACAGCTCTCCGACGATGTGGACGTCCTGACCGATCTCGGCAAAGACAACGACCATGCCGGTGTCCTGACAGATCGGGATGTTGGTGTGCTGGGAGAGCTTGTAGTTTTCGATGATGCTGTGGATGGCGCGCTTGCCGTTCGGAGAAATCTCGTAGTCATACGCGGTATCCAGCGTCAGCTTGATGTCCGACGGCAAAAACTTGTTTGCACGCAGACAAAGGTTTTTGACGGTGCGGGTGATGGTTTCTGAAGTGATGATCCTCATAAATGGTTACCTCCTTACGATTTTGCCGTTTATCATGACAAGCGCAGGTTTTGCGGCGATGGTCAGCGGGTCGGTTGCAAATACTGCCAGGTCGGCGTCCTTGCCTGGAGCAAGTGAGCCGACGCAGTCGTCGATGCCGACGATCTGTGCCGGATGGATGGTGATGGCTGCCAGTGCCTGCAGATAGTCCATTCCTTCGCGGACGGCCATGCCTGCACAGATGGGCAGCATCCCGATAGGCATGACGTTATAGTCGGTGCAGATAGCACAGGAGATGCCGGCTTTGGACAGGATGCCAGGGTTTTTATCGGTGGCGTTGCGCAGCTCCGGCTTGGAACGGGTGGTCATCAGCGGACCGGTGATCACCTTTGCCTGTTCCTCGGCAAGGTCCTCGGCGATGAGGTGGCCCTCGGTGCAGTGTACCAGCACATAGTCGAGCGAAAACTCCTTGGCGATGCGGATGGCGGTGAAGATGTCGTCGGCGCGATGGCAGTGGAAGTGTGCCTTCAGCTCGCCGCGGACTACCGGCAGCAGCGCGTCACATTTGGCGTCAAAATCCGGTGGATCGGTGTCCTCATCCTCCTCGGCTTTGAGCAGATCCTCATGGTAGCGCAGCGCCTTCTGCAGCTGTTCGCGGATGAGAGCAGCGGTCGCCATACGGGTCATCGGCGTTTCCGACTTGTCGTTGTAGCAGTTCTTGGGGTTTTCTCCCAGTGCAAACTTCATTGCCGCCGGTGCGCGCAGAATCATGCGGTCGACGTTGCGTCCGTAGGTCTTGATGGCGACAAACTGTCCGCCGATGGCGTTGGCGCTGCCAGGACCGGTGACAACGGTGGTGACGGCGGCGTCCACCGCCTCGTCAAAGCTGCGGTTTAATGGGTTGATGGCGTCAATGCCGCGAAGCTGCGGAGTGACAGGGTCGGTGATCTCGTTGAGGTCGTCGCCCTCAAAGTTTAAGCCCTCCTCGGCAAGGCCCATGTGGCAGTGGGCGTCGATGAAGCCAGGGCAGACCATGGCGCCCGCAAGGTCGAGCACCTGATCTGCGGCAAAGCCACTCAGCTCAGGGCAGTCGCTCATCGGACCGACGGCGACGATCTTGTCGTTTTCGGTCTGCACAAAACCGTCGGAGCAGGTGACAAAGCCCTGTTCGGACGGCTGCATGGTGTATACGTGGGCGTGAATCAAAAGCATGGATAAACCTCCATCGAAAAATTCGGTTAAATAGGTAATTTCATTATACAACAAAATTAGACCTTTGAAAACACCTTTCTGCTTTTTTCATCCTTTCGGCGCGATTTTCTTCCCGTCCTTCACCCGTGTAGAAAAATTTCCATGTAAAACAAGATAAAATAAAAACTTTCCTATTTAATAGACGCTGAAAACAGAGAAACTCTTTTGATTGTATCCAAAAGGTATTGAGTGAGGTGGAACAATATGTTAATATAGAGGATAGCAGGTTTCTGCTATTTTTTATCAATATGGAGATAAGTAGACAATATGATTGTATCGCTTGAAAATGTATTCAAATATTACGGCGCCGACTGTATCCTGCGCGACGTCAGCGCCACCATCAACGAAAAGGACCGCATCGGTCTGGTCGGCCCTAACGGTGAGGGAAAAACCACCCTGTTAAACGTGCTGACCGGCGGGCTGGATTATGAGGAAGGCTCGGTCAGTGTCACCAACGGCAAGGTCATCGGCTACCTCAAACAGAACAGCGGACTCTCTAACGGCAAAACCATCCAGCAGGAGATGGAGGCGGTCTTTGCCGACCTCATTGCACTGGGCAAAGAGGTGGACGCTCTGCAAAAGCAGATGGCACAGGTTCACGACGACCCGCAGACCTACGAGCAGGTATCGGCGGAGTATCAGAAAAAGCTCGCCCGCTTTGAGGCGCGCGATGGTTACCACATCGACGTCAAGATCAATACCATCCTGGGCGGCATGGGCTTTGCAAACTACGACCGCAACATCATCACTGACAACCTCTCGGGCGGCGAAAAGACCCGCCTTGCCATTGCGCGTCTGTTGCTGCTCGAACCCGATCTGCTCATCCTCGATGAGCCGACCAACCACCTCGACTTTAAGACGCTGGGCTGGCTGGAGGACTATCTTTCCTCCTACAAGGGAGCGATCCTGGTCGTTTCGCACGACCGTTACTTCTTAAACCGTCTGGTCGATCACATCTGGGAGCTGGAGCGCACCGTGCTGACCTGCTTCCGCGGCAACTATTCGTCCTACGTCGTCCAGAAGAAGGAGCGCGTCGAGCGTCAGCTCAAGGAGTACGAACAGCAGCAGGAGCAGATCAAGTCGATGGAGGAGTTTGTGGCAAAGAATATCGCCCGTGCCTCCACTTCCAAGAGCGCCAAGTCCCGACTGGCAGCGCTGGAACGGATGGACCGCATCGAAAAACCGGTTATCTGGGAAAAGAAGGCTGCCTTCCAGTTTGACTACGACGAGCCGCCGGTGAAGGACGTCTTTCACGGTAAAAATATGAGCATCGCCGTCGGAGAAGGAGATAACCGCAAGGTGCTGTGCCGCAATATGCAGCTGGACATCCTGCGCGGCGAAAAAATCGCCATCATCGGTCAGAACGGTGTGGGCAAGTCCTCGCTGCTCAAGGCCATCCAGAATCTGATTCCGCTGGCGGAAGGTTCGTTTGAATGGGGACAGAAGGTCAAGACCACCTACTACGAACAGGAAAACCGCCAGCTCCACCCCGAAAAGACCGCCATCAACGAAATCTGGGACCGCTTTCCCAATATGTATGAGGTGGAGGTGCGCAATATCCTGGGACGTGTACTGCTTTCGGGCGACGACGTCTACAAGCAGGTCGGCAGTCTGTCCGGCGGCGAACGCGCCAAGGTTGCCTTTGCCGTCATGATGCTGGAACGCGGAAATGTACTCATCCTCGACGAGCCGACCAACCATCTGGACATCGGCAGCAAGGAGATGCTGGAGGATGCGCTGGAGAGCTTCGACGGCACCATCCTGATGGTATCGCACGACCGTTACCTGTTAAACCGCATCCCGACCAAAATCATCGAGATGTCCTCCGACGGATACGAGGTCTATAACGGACGCTACGACTACTATCTGGAGCACAAGGTGGAGGTACAGCCTAAAAAGGTGGAGGCCACCGAGGAGAAAAAGGCTGCCACCCAGAAGTTCTATCGCACCAAGGCCGATCGCGCACGACAGGTCGCCGTCAAAAAGCGGATCGCGCTGCTGGAAAAAACCATCGAGCAAAACGAGCAGACCATCGAGGAACTGACAGCTCAGATGGCGGACCCTGCGATTGCCGCCGACTATCAGAAGGTGGAGGAGATCTGCCAGCAGATCGAACAGCTCAAAAACGACAACGATGCGTTCAGTGAGGAGTGGCTGGAGCTTTCGGAGGAGGAAAGCGAACAGTAAATCCGACAAAAATACAAATCTTTATTTCAAAGGTGAAAAATTACACTGCATAGCTTCGTTATCCTTATGAAAGCGTTTCTACTCCGCAGATGTACAAACTAAAATTGTACACCTCGAAGTGTTACCTTTTCTTTTGGCTTTCGTTTTTCTGCCAACCCAAATAATGCATCGCGAAGCGTACACTTTTTTGCCGACTTTATCCTGCTAACAGGAAAGTCAAACACTTTTCTTTTGGTTTTCGTTTTTTGGCAAACCAAAATAGTATATCGCGAAGTGTTACCTTTTCTTTTAGTAAAGAAAGGGCAGGAAGCAGCAGATTTTACTAATTTCTCACCTCACTAACAGGGAAGTCAAACACTTTTCTTTTTGCTTACTTTTTCTTTTAGCAAAGAAAAAGTAAGTTAGCAAAAAAAAAAAAAAAAAAAATAAAAATTAGGGGAGATGTCATTTGAAATTTCAGATCAACAAAAAATATCTGTCGATTGCAGTCTATGCTTTTCTGGTCATCGCAGCCTCTATCTGCTTTTTCTATTTAATCAATGAACACACCACCGTCGGACGGGTGCTCGGAGGCGTGGTCAATCTGCTGATTCCGTTTATCTACGGCGCTGCATTGGCATATATCCTCAATCCGGTGCTCAACTGGCTGGAACAGAAGGTGTTCCCCAAGCTCTTTGGCAATTCGATGACTCCGCGCGGACGCCGCCGGCTGGGTGTCCTGATTACTTTGCTGTTTGCCGTAGCGGTGGTTGCCATCTTCCTGGCAATCCTGATCCCGCAGATTGTGGAAAGCATCGACAGCCTGGCAACCTCCATCTATGAATTTCTGCCAAAGGCCCAGCTCATTCTGGGCGACCTGGTAGAGGAATACGGCTCCAATGAAGTGCTGGTGATGGTGATGTCTGCGTTTGGCATCGACATCTCCGACCCGTCGATTGCTTTGCAGCGTCTGGCTGCCCGCAGCTATACCTTCCTGACACAGGTGCTGCCTAACCTCTTTGGCGGCGTGCTTCGCTTTACCAGCGGCCTGCTCAATGTGATCGTCGGTATTATTA
>NZ_CALXIN010000100.1 GCF_944388365.1 uncultured Negativibacillus sp.
CTCAGACCACATTCATAGCAGCTCACCAGCAGCTCGCCGCCGCTGACCGGTGTGCCGTCATAATAGCTGGCGCTGAGGTTGAGCACGATGGTCTCATCCAGATAGTAGTAGTCCTTCTCAGGGCTTACCTCCACAAAATAGGCGGGCTTTTGGAAGTTTTCGACCTGAAGCCACTGGCTGCAATACTCTTTGCCCTGCTGGTCGCGGACATAGAGAACATAGCTGTCCTTTTCCAGACCGGTAAACGAGAGCTTGCCCTCAAAATAGCCCTGCTCATCCACGGTGAACGTCTGGGAATAGAGGTCATTGCTGCCCCAGCTCTTGGTCAGTACCAGTTCGACCGTTTTGGGCAGCGTAAACTCGCTGCGGCGCGGCTGCAATCTGCCCCAGACCTCGAGGGTATCGGTTGCACGGTAGACGGTGCGGTCGGTGTAGAGCGCCGCGTAAAACTGTTCGCTTAGATTCTCTTCCTGCGGCTGTGTGAGCCGAAGCTCCTGGAAAGCTGTCAGCGTCTGACCGTCATAGACCTTGAGGTAGACCTCCTCCATCTCGCCGGTTTCCAGCGTGACCAGTCCGTCCTGGTCGGTGGTGCCTTCGACGCTCTCACCGGTCAGCGGGTCGGTGATGACGGTGCGCAGTCCCTTGCACGGCTGGGAGGATGCGGCATCGTTGAGCCAGAGTGTCACGCTGCCGTCAAACGCCTGCGAATAGACGGTGGTGTTGGTAATCTGGATAAACTTGTGAATGGTGTTGTCGCTGCCCTCTATCTTGACAAGATAGTATCCCTCTTCCATGTTTTCGGGCAGGATGTCGTAGGCACGGCCGCTGTATTCCCGCTGGAACAGCGGCGCAGTAAAGCTTGTCACCTGCTGCATCCGATAGGAGTCATAGTCGACCTGCTCTGTGCCAAAGGAGTACATCTGCCAGCTCTGCTTCTGCACATCCCAGACCGCCTTTTCATACTCCGCTCCGTCCTCGAAGCGGTAGATGGTGGTGGTCACATCCGACCCTTTGTCATAATTGCCGGTGGAAAGCTCCACAACCAGCTGATCGCCTGGGACAAACATCTCGGTAAAGTTGCGGTAGAGCGACATCCGGTTTACGTATTTATCATACACCTGAAAACGGAAGGTGTAGTCCTCCGCCAGCGTGCTGCCGTTTTGTGCAGGCGCGCCTTTGCCGATGGTGACGGTGTAGATCTGATTTCCCTCCAGCGGACTGTCCGGCACAAAGGTCAGGCGGTAGCCTTCGGCGGTGAGCTTGCCCGAAACCTCCGGTTCGATGTGAAAGTAGTCCGCCATCTCGCCCACCGGCTGGTTGAAGTTCAGCTCAACACCGGTGTTGGTCGAAACATAGGTCGCCGTATCCCGCGGATAGGTCGAGGAGACCATCAGCTCGCTGGTGGTCTGGAAGGCGCAGGAATTGACCTGCTGTCCCTGGGTATCCAGCAGTCCAAAGGCATAGACCGTTCCCGCCTGCATCGGCTGATCGGGTGTGAGCTTCCAGCCCTCACCTTCCTTGTCGAGGGTATAATCAAACGGCGGTGTGATGTTCAGACACTGCCGGACCATTTCCTGGGAAAGCCCTCCCTCGACCGTGAGCAGAAAACTGGTGTCGGTCGGGATGCCCGTGTCACTCTCCTGCTGTGCCGTCACATTCTGGACGCTGCCTTCCTCCTCCTTTTTCCCAAACAGCGATTCAAAAAAGCCAGGGCTTGTGTCGGCGGAGGAGTCCGGTTCGACCTGCCTCTGTGAGGAACATGCTGAGCTCAGCAGCATCACTGCCGCCATGACTGCTGCCATCTTTCCTTTCCAATGTTGTTTCATCAGATTCCCTCCTTTTTCTCCCTTCTCATCTTCCCGTATTATTTTGACATGATAAATGTCAATCTTTTGATGAAAAAAAGAGGACTTCCGACCGGAGAAAAGGCAGAAGGACGGCAGATTTGCCGTCCTTCTCCACCTTTGTATCGCCCGAAGAAGTCGTCAAACTCTCATCAGCGGTTTACAAATTTTTACAATATCAGTTAGAACCGGCGGTACTTGAACCGTCCAATGTCAAACAGGTTTCTGCCGGTGCTGTCGGCAGCGACAGTGACCGGAAAATCCTTGAGCTTGTAGCGGCGGATTGCCTGATCGCCCAGCTCCTCGAGGGCAACGGTCTCCCATTCCTCCACACAGCCGGACAGCAGAGCGCCTGCTCCGCCCACCGCAGTCAGGTAAACTGCGCCGTGCTCAGCGATGGTATCATACGCTGCCTTGGAGCGTTCGCCTTTGCCGATGGTCACCTTGACGCCGAGATCGAGCATCTCGGGCAGATAGATGTCCATGTTCTGGGAGGTCGCCGGACCAACGGCGCCGATGACCTCTCCTCTTGGTGCAGGCGAAGGATTGGTATAAAAGATGATAGCGTTTTGCAGGTCGATCGGCAGCATCTTTTCATCCTCCAAGAGGTCATGCAGCTTTTTATGCGCCTGATCGGTGAATCCATATACCCATCCCGAAAGCAGCAGATGCTGCTCAATCGTCAATTCCTTTGCCTGTTCTATCAGTTGTTCTGTGTCCATTCTGATCATATCTTCCATCGAATAGGGCACCACCTTTCCTGCCGCGCCGCATCCTGCGCGCGGTCAAAAATAGAAATCGAAGGAGAGCTTTCTCCTTAAAAGTAGCGATGTTTTTGCAGTTCCTCCTCGGTGAGGGACAGCTTGCCGACCGAGGGTGTCGGCGGCACGGGAGCAGACTGCGGCTCCTGCTTTGGCTGTTTGGGAGGCTGCGGCAGATTCAGCTCGCGCAGCACCATCTCGCGGGCAGCAAGGATATCCTGTTCAATCTGGTCATACCGCTCGTTGAGCAGCTGGACCGACTGGTTCATGCGGTCGCGCATCGAAACAAAATCCTGCTGCATCCCTTCGATCTTTTCGAGGATGCCCGCTACAAAGACGCCCGCATTCTGCGAGATCTTCTCTGCCTTGTGGTTTGCATCATGGATGATCTTCTCGGCCGTATTCTGTGCTTCCAGAATCGCCGCACCGATGGTGGCAGCCGCCTGATCCAGCTGCTTGGATTTCTCCGTGGCGGTGCGCATCTTCTCCTGCATCTCGAGGTTATTTTCCTGCAGGGTCTGGAAGTCCTTTTCGCGGCGTTCCTCCCACCTGCGCTGACGGTCGATCTCCTCCTGCAGCAGGCCGATCATCTCGCTGAGCTTTTTATTTTTGCCGCGCTCTGCGTCCAGATCGACCGAGGCTGTCTGCAGCTTTTCCTCAAAGGAAGAAATCTGTTCCTCCAGCTCCTGACGGCTGCGGGTGATCTGCTCCATCTTTTCCTGCAGCTGCTGCTCGGACTGACGCGCCTGATCGGTCATCTGTTCGATATATTGCAAAACCTCTTCCTTTTTATATCCCCAAAGGTTTGAGGTAAATTCGGGCTTATTTTCCATGTGGCTCACTCTCCATCCTCTCCGCTGGGATTTACCTTATTATATCATCTTTCTATCCAAAAGGAAAGTGCTTTATTACCTTGTTTTTGTAATTTATTCCACCTGTCTGCAACAAAAAAGGGCAGCCATACAGCTGCCCTTACAAAAAGCGAATGAGGAGAGGATGGTAGAGAGACTATCCTCTGATCTGTAACAGTTTTTGTTTGAGTTCCTCCTCGATGCGTCCCAGCTCCACCTCGGCGTCGCGTCGCTTCTGACGGCCTTCCTCCTGAATCTTCATCACCTCGTCGAGGGTGGAGATGAGCGATTCGTTGGTGGCCTTGAGCGTTTCGATGTCCACGATGCTGCGCTCCGATTCCTTGGCGGTTTCGATGGTCGCCATCTTGAGGGTGGCGGCGTTTTTGCGCAGCAGCTCGTTTGTCATATCGGTGACCTCGCGCTGTGCCTGGGCTGCCTGCTGGGAGTGGGTGATGCCCAGCGCCAGCACCATCTGGCTCTTCCACAGCGGAATGGTGTTGACGATGGTCGACTGAATCTTCTCGCTCATCAAAGTATCATTGTTCTGCACCAGGCGAAGCTGCGGCGCCATCTGGATGGACACCATGCGGGTCAGCTCCAGGTCGTGCAGCTTTTTCTCAAAGCGGTCGCAGAGGTTTGCAAGGTCGTTTGCCGCCTGTGCATCCTCCGGAAGGTTGGTCTGGGCAGCCTTTTCGATCAGTGCGGGCAGCTGGGTCTGACGCACCTGCGCCAGCTTTTTCTGTCCGGCGAGGATGTACATCGACAGCTCCTTGAAGTAGGTCTTGTTGATCTCGTACATCTTGTCGAGCATTGCCACATCCTTGAGCAGCAAAATCATGTGATTTTCCAGCGACTCGACGATCTGGTTGATGTTTGCCTCCGCCTTGGCATACTTGGTCTTGAGGTTGTTGAGTTTGTTGGAGCTTTTCTTGAAAAAGCCGAGGAAGCCTTTTTCTTCCTCCTCGTCGAAGTTTTTGAGCTCTCCGACGATGCTGGAAAGCATCTGGCCGATCTCGCCCAGATCCTTGGTGCGCACATTTTCCAGCGCACTCTCGGAAAAGTCTGCCATCTTCTTCTGCGCACCGGCGCCGTATTGCAGCACGACGGTGGAATTGGTCAGATCAATCTGGTTTGCGAAGTCGTTGACCATCTTGCGCTCTTCCTCGGTGAGCTTGCTCTCATCAAATACCGGCTGCGGCTGTGGCTGTGGTGCCACCTCCTCCTTCACCGGTGTTTCCATGGTCGGCGCCGGCTGTGCAAACGGGTCGAGGGTCAGCGTCGGCTGCAGATCCTTGGCTGTAGGGTCGATGTTATTCATAAGCTCGTCCTCCTATTATCAAACTTGTCGTCCATGTACTACTTTCGCTCAAATTCGGAACCGGTCAGTCCCTCCTGTTTGAGCATCGTTTCCAGCACCGAGATGTCTGAACTTACGTCGAGCATCTCATCGGTGAACAGGCGGTCCAGCAGATTTTCAAAGGCGTGGTTGATGGTGTCCAATGTATTTTCGATCTGCTGTTTTGCGCTCTGGATGTTCTCTCCCTGCACCGGCTGGGCGTCAAACTCCTCATAGGCGTCCAGCAGCTTGAGGGTGGTCGGCAGATAGTAGTTCATCAGCTTGCGGATGTCCGGCAGCTTTTCGGGGTGATCCTGCACCTGGGCAAAGATTTTCTCGGCGATCTCCTCCAGGCGGTCCATCTTGCGGGAGACTTCCTCCCCTTCGATGCGCTCGTTGGCATCGTGGATCTTCCTAATCATCTCGCGGCCCTGTCGGATGGCAGCGGCAAGCTCCGGATTCTGGGAGAGCTCGGCTTCCTCCTGTTTGCGCTGTTCCTCCATCTGACGGCGGCGTTCTTCCTCCTCGCGGCGGCGGGCATTGGCCTGCTGCTGTACATAGAGATATTGGTTGTACACGTCGTCCGAGAGCATCAGGCAGGTTTTTTCGTCGTCGATGTGTGCATCGGGCAGCACACGCTTGCGGATCATCTTCTGCAGGTCACGCAGCACAAAGGGCTTGTCCCAGCCGGTGCCGCGCACCAGCATATCAATCGGACAAAACTGGCTGTTGCCCACGATTTTGAGATATTTTTTCAGGCGAGAGGTGCGCTTGAGCAGCGAAACGCCCTTGCACAGCAGCACGCCGCTGACTGCAATCAGTGCCGTGAGGACGCTGCCGATCACCGCAAAAGGTGCGCCGAACAAATTCATCGCGGCAGTCAGTCCGGTGGTGACCAGCAAAAGCGTCAGAAAGATGCCCAGCCCGATTCCGCCAAAGACGGTGAACAGGATGCCTGCGACGCTGACCGTCTTATATTTTTTTTCGGCGGGAAGGTGCTGATTGGTATATTGATTGGAAGAATTCCCATGATTGGAATAAACCGGCTGCTTTTTCTGTGCGCCGTACTTCTGTTGACTTTCAGGGTTAGCATAGCGGTCACGACCGGTCTGCGCAGAGGTAAATTCTCGCTTGACGTCGTTTGCAATGTCCATCACATCTTTTTTGAGGTTCTGCATCTCGGGAGAGCGGGAAAAATCGCTCATCTGTTTTATTTTTTTGCGCAGCATGCGTTCAAACTGGTCACTCACGCCGGAGCACCTCCGTTCAGACTCATTTTTTATTCCTATTATAGAACATTTTGTCCGAAAGTACAAGAAGCACAAAAGAACTGCAGAAGAATTCAAGATTTATTAAATTTTT